>JBKJKD010000302.1:0-3078 GCA_046597635.1 Ferruginibacter sp.
GAAGAAATGCGTGCAAGAGATTTATTTTATGCCCTTTGGATATGCGATCTGTTTATGAAGCGGGTAGAAGAAGATGGCATGTGGAGTTTGTTTTGCCCCAACGAAGCACCCGGCTTGCAGGATTGCTATGGCGAGGAGTTTGAAAAATTATATACCCGCTACGAGCAGGAAGGCAAAGCAAGAAAAACCGTCAAGGCGCAGGATTTATGGTTTGCCATTTTAGACGGACAAATTGAAACCGGCACACCATACATGCTGTATAAAGATGCGGCCAACAGCAAAAGCAACCAGCAGAACCTGGGCACCATCAAGAGCAGCAACCTGTGCACAGAAATTATGGAGTACACTTCGCCCGATGAAATTGCGGTGTGTAACCTCGCCTCTTTGGCCCTGCCAAGATTTGTGATCAACCAAAAGTTTGATCATGATAAATTGTATGAGGTAACTTACCAGGCAGCGTTGAACCTCAACAAAATTATAGACAACAATTACTACCCGGTAGAGGAAGCCCGCAACAGTAACATGCGCCACCGCCCTATCGGCCTTGGTGTGCAAGGCCTGGCAGATGCCTTCATTTTACTGCGCCTGCCATTTGAAAGCGACGAAGCCAAGCAACTGAACAAAGAAATATTTGAAACTATTTACTTTGCCGCCATGACGGCCAGTAAAGACCTTGCCATTAAAGAAGGGCCTTACGAAACATTTGCCGGCTCACCGGTGAGCAAAGGCGTTTTTCAGTTTGACATGTGGAATGTAGAACCCACCCTGCGTTGGGATTGGTACACGCTCAAAGCGGCCGTAGTCAAACATGGTGTGCGCAACTCTCTGTTGGTAGCACCCATGCCCACTGCAAGCACCTCACAGATACTCGGCAACAACGAGTGTTTTGAACCCTACACCTCCAACATTTATGTGCGCCGTGTGCTCAGTGGAGAATTTGTAGTGGTAAACAAACATCTTTTAAAAGATCTTGTAGAGCTCAACCTCTGGAACGACGAAATGAAAACAAAGATCATTTCGCATAACGGGTCTGTACAAAAAATAGAAGGCATACCAGACACCGTAAAAGAGATTTACAAAACTGTGTGGGAAATAAAGCAGCGCTCACTCATAGATATGGCGGCCGATCGTGGTGCCTACATCTGCCAGAGCCAAAGCCTCAATTTGTTTGTAGATACGCCTACCAACAACAAACTCACTTCCATGCATTTTTACGCCTGGCGCAAGGGTTTAAAAACCGGTATGTACTATTTGCGCAGCAAAGCGGCTACACAGGCCGTGCAGTTTACGGTAGAAAAGCAAGGCGGTAAAACCACCGAGCCACTGGTAGATACGCATAACCTCACCGTGGTAGAAGGTACTGCGCCAGCCATTGTAGAAGGACAAGTGTGCACGATGGAGGAAGGTTGCATTAGTTGCAGCGGCTAAACATAGCTATCCCTTCTTTGAAAACATCCGACGCCTGTTATGAAAATAGCAGGCGTTTTTTTGTGGTGATTATTTTTTTGATACGAGCATTTGTGTTTCATGGGATCATTGTGGCGCCTGTCCCCGTGCTTGCGTCGGGATCACTCACTTGTACCGCATACCATTGGGCAACTTTATCTGAGCGTATTTGTCAACCTCCAAAAATGTCACCCATGCAGCCAAACAAAAAGCCAGTGTCTAAAAGCACCCGCATCAATTTTCCATTTTCACTTCCACTTTAACTACCTGCTTCTGAAACCTACCAGGCCCCCACCCTGTAGCAAATAAAAACCAGCATTTACTTTCTTTTGCCAACAAGGTTTTTTATTTTGAGCCATGCAAACCATTACACTACAACCCCTGCTGCACCGGAGTGCAGAGCAAATAGGCTTGATTTATAAAGGCGGTGCCCTTAACAATTTCGTAAAGAAAATACCAGGCATAAAATGGAGCCATAACAATAAATGCTGGTATCTGCCTCTCAACGAACCAAACTACATACTTCTAAAAACGCAGTTAAAAGACAAAGCAGACATTGACAACAAACTGTTGAAGGCCTGGCTGCAAAAGAAAAACTTAGTAGCCAGCACGCTTCCCGCAAAACCGGCTACGGTTAAAACAAAAAGTGTGGCGCTCACAACTGCTTTTGACCTCAGCTCGAGAAATCTGGAAAACCTGAACGCCCTTGTGCAGCTCTTAACCTTAAAAGCCTACAGCCATAAAACGATTGATACCTACCGCAACGAGTTTATACAACTGCTGCAAGTATTGAAGAAAAGAGATGCGACCACACTAACTGTAGAAGAAATAAAGAGATACATGGTTTATGCGATGAAGACGCAAAATATCAATGAAAATACTGCACACAGCAGGCTAAACGCACTAAAATTCTACTATGAACAGGTACTTGGTCGTGAAAAGTTTTTCTGGGAAATACCCCGGGCAAAGCGACCGCTATTACTGCCAAAAGTAATTAGCGAAGAAAAAATACTAGAGGGCTTACTGGCTGTAAAAAACCTAAAGCACCGCACCATTTTGTTATTGGCTTACAGTGCAGGACTAAGAGTTAGCGAAGCCGTCTCTATAAAAGTGGCACATATTAACAGCGACAGAATGCAAATTTTTCTGGCAGGAGCCAAAGGGAAAAAAGACCGGGTGGTAACGCTAAGCAGGGCAATATTGATATTGCTAAGAGAATATTACAAAATGTACAAGCCAAAGGAATGGCTTTTTGAAGGACAAAACAAAACTGAGCATTATAGTACCCGCTCGGCACAGGACATATTTAAGGATGCTTATAAAAAACTGCAACTGCCACCAAAGTGCAGCTTCCACAGTTTACGCCACAGCTTTGCCACTCATTTGCTCGAAAACGGTACCGACATCGCCTACATACAAAAGCTGCTTGGGCACAACGATATTAAAACTACCCTGCGCTACACCCATGTTACAAACCGTGATGCCAGTAAAATAGAAAGCCCTTTAGATAAAATAATGAGAAAGAAAGGACTTTAAAAACCCGCGCATTTTACAGAATCCTGAACCCTGCGCATTAAAAAGCGCGGGTTTTAAAAACTAGCGCTTTTTTAGTGTTCATTTCTCTATATCTTT
>JBKJKD010000303.1:0-3385 GCA_046597635.1 Ferruginibacter sp.
CGTGAAGGTACGTTTTTTTTCGCCAGCTATTTCATATTTCTTTAAGATGCGGAGGGCTGTAGTTTTGATTGTAAATTGTGAGGCGCTGCAAATGCACCTTGCTACACAAACCCCCGCGGCGTTCAGAAACTCAAACCAACTGCATCAATGAACACTCTTAAAGAAACCGGATTAACGCCACCCGAAGTACTTCAAAGCAGGCAGCAAAACGGCAGCAATGATCTTCAATTGAAGGATGACCGTGTGTTGCTACAGGTTTTAAAAGAGGTAGTAACAGAACCCATGTTTATCATCTTATTGGCAGCCTGTATTGTCTATTTTCTTGTGGGCCAATACCAGGAAGGCATTATCATGCTGGTGTCTATATTTATTGTAGCCGGCATTTCGCTGTTCCAGGAATATCGCAGCAAGAACGCCGTAAAGGCACTAAAAAAATTATCCGCCGCACATGCCAATGTGCTGCGCAATGGCAACCCAATAAAAATTACTACCGAAGAAATAGTGGTGGGAGACATCTTGTTGCTCACCGAAGGTGAAGTGGTGGCTGCAGATGGCTTGCTGCTGCAAGCCAACGATCTTTCTCTGAATGAATCTATTTTAACCGGTGAATCTTTTGCTGTGGTCAAAAATGCTGATGGGGCAAGCATGGTTTTAAGAGGCACCCTTGTAGTAAATGGCTCCGCCACCGTGCAGGTTACTGCTGTGGGGGTTAAAACGAGCTTCGGAAAAATAGGCCTCTCCCTGCAGGAAATCGACACCGAAAAAACGCCCCTGCAGGTGCAGATCAGATCATTTGTGCGCAACATGGTGTGGGTGGGTGCATTTGCTTTTTTGCTGGTTGTTGGCTTCAATTTTTACCAGTCCCGGGACCTTGTTCAGTCTTTTTTGCAGGGCCTTACTTTAGCCATGAGCATTTTGCCCGAGGAAATACCGGTGGCCTTTAGCACTTTCCAGGCCTTGGGAGCTTTCCGGTTGTTGCGCAACAACATCATTGTAAAACAGCCGCAGTATGTGGAAACCCTGGGTTCGGCAACTGTAATTTGTACCGATAAAACCGGTACGATCACCCAAAATAAAATGCACATCGAAGCCATCTACGATGCTGCAACCCATCGCTCCTTCAGCATGAAGGAATCTGCAGAAGCCCCTGCAGAAGTAATTGCCTATGCTATGTGGAGCAGCGAAGCCACACCCTTTGATCCTATGGAAGAAGCGATACACCAGTTGTACGAACAAACAGCAGGGCAAGACCAGCGGCCAGACTTTACGCAGGTGCACGAATATCCCATTGGGGGCAAGCCGCCGATGATGACCCATATTTTCAAAGATGCCTCGGGCGTGCAGCTCATAGCGGCAAAGGGTGCGCCGGAAGCCATCCTCGCACATTCCGGGCTTGCCGGTGCTGCCCGCCAACAGGTGGAAGCCCAATCGCTCTCTTATGCAAAAATGGGTTACCGGGTGTTGGGAGTGGGTAAGGGCCGGTGGCAAGGTAATGTGTGGCCTGCCACCCAACAGGAATTTGATTTTGAATTCCTGGGCTTGATCGCATTTCAGGATCCGCCAAAAGAAAACATTGCGCAAACCCTGCAAATTTTAAATGAAGCCGGCATTGCGGTAAAAATGATCACCGGCGATTATGCAGAGACCGGCCTTGCCATAGCCCGGCAAGTACAGTTGCCACACAACAACGAAGTACTTACCGGCGACGAAGTGATGCAGGCAGATAATGAAGCATTGCGCATGCGTGTAAAAGAAGTGAACATTTATGCAAGAATGTTTCCCGAGGCCAAGTTGAAAGTGATTGAGGCGCTAAAAGCAAATGGTGAGATTGTGGCCATGACCGGCGATGGCGTAAACGATGGGCCGGCACTAAAGGCTGCCCACATAGGCATTGCCATGGGTAAAAGGGGAAGCGAAGTAGCCAAAACCGCCGCTTCCATCATTCTTACAGACGACGATCTTTTTCACATGACGGAAGCAGTGGCACTGGGCCGAAAAATTTACGACAACCTTAAAAAAGCCATCCAGTACATTGTATCCATTCACATACCCATCATCCTTATTGTTACCTTACCGCTTTTACTGGGCTGGGTCTTTACCGACATCTTTTCGCCGGTGCATGTTATTTTTCTTGAATTGATTATGGGTCCTACCTGTTCTATCATTTACGAAAATGAACCGATGGAGCCCGGTACCATGCAGCGTTCACCCCGGGCGGCCAGTGCAAGTTTTCTATCGCTCAGGCAATTAACCGTTAGCATTGTGCAGGGTTTGATGATTACGGCAGGCTGCCTTGGCATCGGGTATTATTATATTCACCAGGGTGCCAGCGCTACGGGTGTGCGCACCATTATATTTACCACCCTCTTGTTTAGCAATATCTTTTTAACATTGGTCAACCGCTCGTTTCGGTATTCTATAGTAAAAACGCTGGGCTATAAAAATAACCTGGTGCCCATCATTATTGGCATCACCCTGTTGTTTATAGCAACCCTCTTGTATGTGCCATTTGTAAGAGATCTTTTTAGGTTGACATCCATTTCTGGTTACAGCCTTGCTACCTGTGTTGTAGTAGCTATGGCTGCCACGTTGTGGATAGAAGGATGGAAGTTGGTTAAAAAAGTAAAAATTAAAAAGTAAAAAGTGAGAGGTGAGAGGTGAAAGGTCAAAAGTCAAAAGTTGCCTCTATAGTATGTAGCGGTAAAAAGCCTGCCCCTATATCATGTAGGGGTAAAAAGCCTAGGCCCATATTATCTAGGGGTGAAGGGTCAAAATTCAAAATTATAAAGTCAAAATTAAAAGCTTGCCCTATGTTATGCTGCCAAAAGGTCTGGTTCGGTACCCCTTTTTGCATGCTGTTGGATAGCTTCGGTAGCCGTAATGCTTGTCTCGAAGATGGTACGAAGCAGGTACGAAGGAGGTACGAAGAAGGTATACAGGAAATATGGGCTATAATGGGGGCGCACTACAGCCAAGCTGGCAGGCTGCTGGTGGGCTGCAGGGCGAGCTTCCGATTTTGTATCACAGTGGAGTTTTCGGCAATCCAGGTTTCTCCACTAAAGTGCATTTTCGTCAAAACTCCGGTGGAACGGAGGAGGCGGGCATACACAGATTACGCCACAGTTTTGCCGCTCATTTGCTGGATAAGGGCACCGACATCGCCTATATACAAAAGCTGCTGGGGCACAACGATATTAAAACTACCCTGCGCTACACCCATGTTACAAACCGTGATGCCAGTAAAATAGAAAGCCCTCTAGATAAAATCATGAGAAAGAAAGGACTTTAAAAACCCGCGCATTTTACAGAATCCTGAACCCTGCGCATTAAAAAGCGCGGGTTTTAAAAACTAGCGCTTTTTTAGTGTTCATTTCTCTATATCTTT
>JBKJKD010000188.1:0-11587 GCA_046597635.1 Ferruginibacter sp.
ATATGATTAACTCCATATTGTGAGAAATATTGTTTGGGAAAACAAATTGTTATTGACAAGGCCTCAAAATGAAATGTGGATAACGAGATTAAAGCATTAAACTTCATTTTGTCATCCATCATTTTTAAGCCATTTTTGCAGTGTAATGGCAAAAAAGATAATAATTACGATAGATGGATGGAGTAGCTGTGGCAAAAGTACTTTAGCCCGCCAATTGGCTAAGGCTTTAGGGTATGTGTACATAGACAGTGGGGCCATGTATAGGGCGATAACAGTCTATTTTTTGCGCAACCATGTAGATTGGACGGATAACGAACAAGTAGAAGAGGCATTACAGCATATCCGCCTGCATTTTGAATACAATCCTAAAAGTGAACAATCTGAAATTTTTTTAGGGGAGGAGAATATTGAATACATGATCCGGGATTTGGTAGTGGCAGAAAAAGTGAGTGATGTAGCCGCTATTGCAGCAGTAAGAACTTGTGCTGTGGCACAGCAGCAAAAAATGGGAGACAAAAAAGGTATAGTGATGGATGGAAGGGATATTGGCACCACCGTTTTTCCGCATGCGGAACTAAAAATATTTATGACTGCTACCATTGAAGTGCGGGTGCAAAGAAGATTTGCAGAAATGGTTCTTAAAAATCCAAATACTACCATAGCAGACGTAAAAGGAAATCTCGAACTGCGAGATCACATCGATTCTCACCGGGAAGTAAGCCCATTGCGCCAGGCAGAGGATGCGATTCTTTTAGATAATACGCATATTAGTATGGAAGAGCAACTGGATTTTGCATTAAAACTCGTGGCCAAGGTTTTAAAATCTCATGCAAACAATGAAGCTGCATTGGTTAACAGGGTTTCGGACTGATATATAGCAGCTATTTTTTCAATCACTTTTTCCACTACAGCATCGGGGCAACTTGCACCACTTGTAATTAATATTCTTGCCGGTTTGTGCAAGGGTAAATAATCGAATGTTTCCTTCTCCACACCAAGATGCATGTCAAAATGTAAAATACTTTCTCCTGAAAGTATTTTAGAAACATCATTGATAAAATAGGTGGGTAGCTTTTCTTCGCACAACTCTACAAGATGGCTTGTGTTACTACTGTTGTAGCCGCCCACCACTATTGCAAGATCAGCGGGTTGCTCCAACAAACCTACCACTGCAGATTGGTTGTCGTTGGTGGCATAACAAAGCGTATCCTTTGTATCTGCAAATCTTTCGTCGGCATTGTTTTCATCCAGTCGGTAATGGCTCACCATCACCTTCTTTAAATAATCAGATATGGCCTGAGTATCGCTTGCCAGCATCGTAGTTTGATTGACTACACCAATTTTTTGAAGGTCTTTTGATACGTCAAAATTATCAGAATACCTGCCTGAAAATTCCTCGTAAAATTGGGAAGGAGATTTTTCCCCTGTAATAAATTTAGCAAGATTTACCGCTTCTTCCATGTCATTCACCACTACAGATGCAGTATTGGCAGAAGCATGGGAAAAGGTAGCTCTCGTTTCTTCGTGGGTGGGTTTGCCATGAACAACTACGGTGTAATTATTTCGTGCAATTTGTTCACTTCTGTTCCATACTTTTTCTACAAATGGGCAGGTGGTGTTATATTGATGTATGGCTATTCCTTTTTGTGTAAGAATATTTTCCATGGCAAGGGTAGTTCCAAATGCCGGGATGATTACAATATCGTTACCGGTAACTTCATCCAGCGAAACCAACTCATTTCCTTTGGTGTCGTGCAAAAACTTCACACCTCTTTCCAGCAGGTCGGCGTTCACCTGTGGGTTATGAATCATTTCACTCAGCAGGAAAATTCTTTTACCTGGGTTTTCATCCACGGTTCTAAAAGCAATTTCAATGGCGTTTTCCACGCCGTAGCAAAAACCAAAATGCCGGGCCAGGTAAATTTGCAGCGGCCCGAGGTCGAGTAGGGTGGGGCTAAAGTCTTTCTTCATCTTATCTTCCTGCTTGCGGCGCTGTTTGATGGCAGAAATTAGAGAACTGCGATATGTAAAAGGTATTGTAAATTGCTTCATCGTATGTTATAATCCGCAAAGGTACAGGGTTGTGCTTACACCCACAACGGAGCATCTTTAAAGCATTTAAAATTTTTTAAAATTGACAACATTTCAACCGGCCTCTTTCCTCGCCTCTTCTAATATTTACGCCGTTAACCTCAGGCAATATTCTGAAGAAGGAACCTTTGACGCTTTTGCAAAACATTTGCCCCGGCTAAAAGATATGGGGGTAGAAATATTATGGTTTATGCCCATACACCCCATAGGTATTAAAAACAGAAAGGGTACCCTGGGAAGTTACTACTCCATCAAAGATTTTACAGATGTGAACCCAGAGTATGGGGACAGGAATGATTTTAAAGATTTAGTGGAAGCTGCTCATGCAGCAGGGATGAAAGTAATTTTAGATTGGGTGGCCAACCATGCAGCCTGGGATAATGTTTGGGCTACATCTAACCCTGACTTCTTTGAAAGAGATGAAGCCGGAAATTTTAAAGCCCCTTACGATTGGGAAGATGTTATCCAAATTAACCATAGTAATGAAGTTGAGCAACAAGCCATGATTGATGCCATGAAATATTGGGTTACTAATTTTGATATAGATGGTTTCAGAGCCGACCTGGCGCACCTTACTCCATTACCATTTTGGATAAATGCCAGAACACAGTTGACAGCAGTAAAGCAAGGCCTCACCTGGCTTGCAGAAACAGAAGATATTCCTTACCACCAGGCATTTGATATCAGTTTTACGTGGAAGTGGATGCACGCTGCCGAAGCATTTTGTAAGGGTGAGAAAAACCTCGATGCCTTGCTGGAAGTGCTGCAGCATTATGTGAACGATTTTCCTAAGGAAGCCATGCGGATGTACTTTACCAGCAACCACGATGAAAATAGCTGGTGCGGAACCGAATATGAAAAGTATGGTAAATGGGCCGAAGCACTGGCTGTGTTTAGCTGCACCTGGCATGGCATTCCATTGGTTTATACCGGGCAGGAGTTGCCGGTTAAAAGACGCCTGCATTTCTTTGATAAGGACACTATAGACTGGACAGGGCCCACAGGGTTACATCAATTTTATAAAACATTATTACATCTTCGTAAAAGCAATCCAGCCATGGCAGCCGGGCTGCAAAGCTTCCCGCAATTTATACATGGAGGCCCGGCCAACAAAGCCCTTGCGTATGTAAGAAGATATGCAGACAGTGCGGTTATGGTATTCTTAAACATGACTGATGAGCCGTTGCAGTTTGACTTTGAGGGAGGAGAGGAAGGGGCTCTTTACAAGGATGTATTTACCGGCGCAACTCATACCATTAACCAACAAGGCTCGGTGACGCTCCCACCTGCAGGTTACCTCGTGTTAGAAAAATGATTGAGTTAAGTACATAAAAAAGTCCCGGTGTTGCCGGGACTTTTTAGTAACATATTATGTTGTTTAATTGCCATCTGATTCGAGGCTAACCGGGTATTCGTATAAACCTTCATAGCCGGGATAAAACCCGCTAATGGTAACCGTTTTTTTATTAGCAACAGCCTGTTTCAATTCTTCTAAGGAGGCTATGTTTTTGTCGTTCACCTTCAGGATAATGAAACCATCTTTCATCCTGGTTTGGTCATTCAAAACACCTTCTTTAATCTTTTTCACAATCACACCGCCCGTTACGCCAAACTCCTTGGCTTTTTTTGACTCAAGCGTCACGAGGTCTGCGCCCAGCACATCTACAGTAGCATCTACTTTTACCACATCGTAATTGCCTGCCTTATTTTGAAGGGTAACCACACTGCTCATATCCTTATCGTTGCGCACAAAAACTAAGGTTACTTTGTCGCCCGGTTTGTAGCGGCTCACTTGCTCCTGCATTTCAGCACCGCTTGTAACTGACACTCCATTAATGCTTTTTATAACGTCGCCCTTACGAACACCAGCAGCTGCCGCTCCGCCGCCGGCTGTAGCATCTTGAACATAAATTCCAAACGCATTTTCCGGTATGCCACGGCTTTTCTTCTCTTCTTTGCTCATGTCGCTGGCATTGTTGTATTGAATGCCGAGATATGCTCTTTGCACTGTGCCAAATTTGATAATATCATCCACCACTTTCTTTACAATATTAACAGGAATGGCATATGAATAACCGGAATAATAACCGGTAGGAGAAGCAATCGCAGAGTTAATACCAATAAGCCTTCCATCTGTATTTACCAATGCTCCACCGCTATTTCCAGAGTTTACAGCAGCATCAGTTTGAATAAAAGATTCTACCGCATTCCTGGTATCGCCACTCTTGTCCCTGTTCAAACCGAGGCTTCTTGCTTTTGCGCTTATGATACCTGCTGTAACGGTAGTTTCGAGGTTCAAAGGATACCCAATGGCCATTACCCATTGGCCCACTTTAACATCATCAGAATTGCCATAAACGAGATATGGCAGTGCTGATGCATCTATTTTAATAACTGCAAGATCATAGGCAGGATCGCTACCCACTACCTTGGCAGTGTATGTTTTTTTATCACTTAGCGTCACCATAATCTCATCTGCTTGTTGCACCACGTGATTGTTGGTTACGATGTAGCCGTTATCGCTGATAAGCACGCCTGAGCCAGATGCCCTCTGTTCTGGTATCACGCCAGAACGTGGTCCAAAGAATTGGTTGAACATATCGTCGTCCAACAAATCGCCGAATGGATTTTTTTGCGTGCGAGGCAAATTATTGGTCACCTGCTTGGCGTTAGTCTTTGTTTTGATATGCACAACTGTTGGGGTTGCGGCTTGTGCAGACTGCACAAAGTCTGGCCCACTGCCGCCAGGTTGACCGCCATCGAAAAGACCGGTATACTTGTAGTTGCCCGGAACCGCTCCAGGCTGTTGCCCTCCAAAGGAGTTATCAGCCTTAAAGTAAGATCCGAAGCCCCACACAATGGCCAATGTTGTTAGAGCACTGATGAGTGCAGTAAAAAAAATCTGTTTTAATTTCATGGTAAAAAATTTTATCTGGTTTCTGTGTTTCAAATCGTATGCCTGTGCCTACAAAGTAACGATGCTCTGCCAAAAATGTATTTTCCATCTGCCATCTTTAACATTAAATTAGTAAGGTCTTCGTAGATGGTTGCATCGACTGTAAAAATTGCATAGTGTCCACTCCATCTGCATAGGCAAACAGGCCTGGGTTCTGCGCATCCCCAAAGTCGGTATGACCTCTACCAATTATACACTGCAGCGCTTCATTTTGTTGCAGCTTCTCTGCTACTTTATTTAAATCCTGGTAGTATTCAAAAAACAGGTGACTAATAGGGGAAAACAAGCCTTCATTTTCGGTAAGCAAGGTACTCCCGTTGGTCATATAATAAATATTATTCAGCAGGATTATAGATAGTTGGTAGTCATAATTGTTCTTGTATTTATGATGATCTGCAAAGTAGGCGTAGCGGTCAAATGATTTTAACAGCGGAATAAAGTTATAGTCTTTTGGCACAAATATTTTACTGACGTTTCTGCAACCCAATCCAAAATAAAGATGAATGTCATCGCTCAATTTGTCAAGTTCTGCCTCGGTTTCCGTGCCGGATAAGATGGCTGTGGAAGTACGATTTTTGCGGATGATGTGAGGGAACCTTGCAAAGTATTGCTCAAAGTATCGGGAACTATTGTTGGTGCCCGTGGCAATGTAAGCATCGCAACCTTTTAGAATTTCTTCAATCGCTACATATCTACTACACTCTTCATTCCACTGGGTTAGCTTATGAATGAGGTGCTTTAGAAGTACATTGTCTTTGCTGGATAATTTAAGGGTCTGCCGGTGCCCTGTAATAAAAACAGAAAGAAAATCATGAAAACCTACCAGTGGGATATTACCTGCCATCACGATACCAACATTTTTTGGTTCTTCCGCGGCCTCTGGTAGTTTGTAGTTGCTGGCCCATTGCTGCAGTTGGTCTTCTTGCAAATAAAGTGTTGCAATCTTGTTGCACGCTTCGTTAATGAATGTTGGCGTAAACCAACCATTGTGCTGGTAAGCAACCATTTTTATTTCTTCCCATTCCGGCTCGCTGCTGCTCATATATTCACCCAGCTTTACCATCAAATTAATTCTTGTTTGTAAATTCATCTTACTATTATTAAATTGCAACAAAATTACAACACATGGCTATAAAGATAACAGACGAATGTATAAACTGCGGAGCTTGCGAGCCCGAGTGTCCAAACAATGCAATTTACGAAGGCGGTGTAGAGTGGGCAATTTCTGATGGTACTACCATAAAAGGTACTTACACCCTGATGGATGGAACTGCCATAGATGTTGATAAAAGAAATGCTCCTATTGCTTCAGACATCTATTATATAGTTCCTAATAAGTGTACGGAGTGCCAGGGTTTTCACGAAGAACCGCAGTGCGCTGCTGTGTGTCCGGTAGATTGCTGTGTGCCTGATGAGGACTACCAGGAAACCGTTGCTGATCTTATGGAAAAGAAAGAGAAGTTGCACATATAAGAATTTTACGTAGCCGGAAGGCTTGATTAAGCAGGTAATATTTCCTGCTCACTTGGCGAGGGTATTACATAATACTTTCGCCTTTTTGTTGCCCTGCCTTGGGGTTTATTTTATTACCTTGCTTCAAACAAATTATAAGTTATGATTAGGTGTTTTTTCTTTTTAATAGTGAGTACGGCTCTTGGCTGCAACTCAAAAAAAACTGACCCCATCAATCTTGTAAACGAAAAAATCGCCGTGCTTCAAACCGACAAATCCTTTTCGGACATGAGTGAGGAGAAAGGAATGAAAGCAGCTTTCATGGAATACATAGACAGTAACGGCATCCTGCTGAAGCCTGCGCATTTGCCGATTATAGGTGCCGATGCTATAGATTACCTGCTGAGGCAGGAAGACAATTCTTACACCTTAAATTGGCAACCGCAAAATGCTTTTGTGGCGGCTTCCGCAGATATGGCGTATACCTATGGAGTGTATGCACTGCGCCCCAAGCAGGTAGATACTGTGATGTACGGAACCTACGTGAGCATTTGGAAAAAGCAAGGTGACGGCCGGTGGAAATTTGTGCTTGATTCGGGTAATGATGGTATTGGGATTGACAGTACCCAGTTTTAAGGATTAATTAAAGCGGTATAATGCTAATTTTTGTTTCTTTGGTACAAATTCACGAATAAGCTATGAATAAAAACATCGCATTGGTTACAGGAGGCTACTCCGGCGAAGCAGTGATATCCTATAAAAGCGCAGACGCTATTAGTAAAAATCTTGATAGGGCTAAATGGAATGTGTACCTCATAGATATACATCCATCCGGCTGGTTTCATCCCACAGCTTCTGGTGAAAAAATTGCAGTTGATAAAAATGATTTCTCCATCACTATTCAAGGACAAAAAATAAATTTTGATGCTGGACTAATCTCCCTTCATGGCACACCGGGTGAAGATGGAAAATTGCAAGGGTACTTTGATTGTTTACAAATTCCTTACACAAGTTGCGATGCAGCAACTTCGGCCCTTACGTTTAATAAGCGTTACACGGTAGCAGTGGCCGCATTTGCTGGCCTGCATGTGGCTAAAAGCATGCATCTTTTTAAGGGCGATGGCACCACTGCTGCAGTAATTTGCAGCCAATTAAAATTACCGGTATTTGTAAAGCCCAATAATGGGGGCAGTAGTATTGGCATGAGTAAGGTAACAGATGCAGCCGATGTAGAAGCTGCCGTGGAAAAAGCTTTTAAAGAAGACGACCAGGTGTTGGTAGAAGAATTTATAAAAGGTAGGGAATTCACCATTGGTGTTTTCAAAAACAAAGGCGCTACGGTAGCTTTGCCCATCACAGAGATTATTTCTAAAAACGAGTTTTTCGATTTTCAGGCAAAATACGAGGGAGCAAGCGAAGAAATTACACCTGCCCTGGTAAGCGAAACAATTGCTAAAAAAGTACGCCAGGCAGCTCGCAAAGCTTATACTGTTTTTAATTGTAAAGGTATTGTGCGCATAGATTTTATTTATGATGATGAAAGCGGCTATGCATACATGTTAGAGATTAACACAGTACCTGGGCAAAGTGCCGCCAGCCTGGTGCCACAGCAGGTAGTGGCCATGGGCTGGACCTTAAAGGATTTTTATTCAGCACTGCTGGAGGAATGTTTATAAAAAGTTTTGTAAAGCAAGGCGCAGCATATTTTAATCTAAACAAAAAGACAGGATGTTTAAGTTTCTAACACATAGACCCTTTTGGCTAAACCTCCTTGTAGCGGTGGCCCTTGGGTTATTGATCATATTCATTGTTTTGAAAGCCCTCGGGGGTATTACCCAACATGGAGAATACCTAACTGTGCCAAGCGTTCTGGGTAAAAAAACAGCGGAAGCCGTTAAATTTCTCGAGGCTAAAGGGTTCGACGTGCAGATCCAGGATTCTGTTTACATCGATACCGCTAAAATGGGAATCGTATTAAAACAATTGCCAGATCCCAATAGTACCGTAAAAATTAACCGAATTATTTTCTTAACGGTGAACAGGGTGACCTTGCCCCTTGTAGATATGCCTTCCCTTCAGGGGAAGACCCTTAGCTACGCATTAGAAATTTTGAAAAGAAGTCACCTGGCCTTAGGGGATACTACTTTTAAACCCGATTTTATGATGGGGTCCGTGTTGGATCAAAAATATCAAGGCAATGCGATTACTTCTGGCTCAAAACTGCCCTGGGGTAGCAGGGTAGACCTTGTTATCGGCAGTGGGCTTGCAGATCAAAGGATTATGGTGCCCGATCTTTTAGGAATGACGCTAGCACAGGCTAAACTTGTATTAGATGAGGCCGGGCTTGGCTTGGCAGCAGTCATATCTGAACCTGGCACCAGGGATACTCTGGCCGCTTTTGTTTACAAGCAGAATCCGCCTAGATTCACGGAGCAGAACCAGGCTGTTTACATCCAGTCCGGGCAATTGGTAGATCTTTGGGTTTCACCGGTGTCGAAAGTGGAAAAAGATACTACCGTTAAAAGCAAAGAAAACTAAAATAAAAATTATGAAAATAATAAATGCCGAAGAATTGAGTACCCGCTTAAACGCAGGGGAGCATATAAATCTGGTAGATGTACGGGAGCCAGACGAACGGGCGGCTTTTAATATTGGCGGTACATTTCTGCCGCTTGGGAAGATACAAACCATGCAAACAGATGAAATTGAGGAGTTGAAAGACCAGGAAGTTGTAATCTATTGCCGTAGCGGCAATAGGAGCGGACAGGCCTGCCTTATACTGGAAAGTATGGGTTTTACCAATGTTAAGAATCTTGTTGGTGGTATGAATGACTGGCAAGCAAAGTTTGGGGGATAGGGCAAAAGCCAACAGGCAATTGACAATTGGCAAAATAAAAATTCAAAATTAAAAAGTTAAAAGGAGAAGGGTAATAGGCAAAGGCTAGTTGTTTGGTTGAATTATGATATGTTCCAAATACCAAACATCACAAATCACTTATCAGCAATTGCACATCATAAATCACACATCATAAATCACACATCATAAATCATACATCATAAATCTCACAACATAAATCATACATCATAAATCATACATCACAAATCTCACATCATAAATCATACCTCCAATCATAGTTTAATATTTATGCCCGCTGTCCAATAAATGGGCGCCATAGGGAAGTAATAATTTTCCGTAGTTTGCTCACCTCCGTAAATATAGCTGAACGTGTAGCCATTGGGTTCGTACTTTTTTGAAAATAAATTATTAACCTGGAGGAAGAGGAGTGCTGTTTTCTTAAAACTGTAATTCAGCTTCACATCCTGCACATAAAAACTTTTCAGGCTCCTGCTTTCCTGCGAAGTATTGTCTAAGTATTGTTTTGAAACATACTTGCCCATAATATTGATTTCTGCATTTTTAAACGGAATAATGTTAAGGGCGTAAGCACTGATCACAGAAGGTGAAAAAGCAATGTCAACTTCGTTGTAAAGTTTTGTTTGCTGGCCACCGTTATCGTAGTCATCAATATATTCAGTAAAGTTTTTCACTTTGTTTTTACTCAGTGTCAGGTTTGCAGATGCCGAGAGCCACTTATTAAACTGTGCCCTTCCCGTAACCTCTACACCAGCACGGTAGCTATTGGGAATGTTTGTGCGGGTATAGGCACCCACATCGTTTATTTTACCAGTAAGCACCAGTTGATCCTTGTACTGCATGTAATAGAGGTTTACGCCCCAGGCCATTTTAGATGATTTGTAATCAAAGCCGGTTTCAAAATCATTTAGTTTTTCAGGCCTTGCTAACTCGGCTGCACTGCTTTCAAAATCATCCCTGTTTGGTTCCTTTGCGGCACGCCCATAAGATAAATAGGCTTGCATGTTTTTGTGAGACCAGGTTACACCAGCTTTAGGGTTGAAGAAAGTATAATTATTGTTGATGTTGAGGTTTGGGTTGTATCTAAATCCATTAATGGTATAATCTACAGACCGTACCTGCAAGTCTACAAATGTTTGCCAGTTATTAGTTAATTTCTCTGTCCATTTTGCGTAGCTGGAGTAATCTTTTTTTACCGCATCGTTGTCATAGAAACGATAGTTTTGAGGCACAGCTTCCTTCTGCTCCGCAGAAATCACTTCGCCAAAATGGTTGCCATCATACTGGTTTACGCCGCCACCAAAAATTAATTGACGCTGCTTGCTTTTGTATTGCAGAGAAAAAATGCTTCCATAAAAGGAGTTGTCCAGCCACAGCCTTCTTATAAGATTTGTTTCGGAAACGATCGTTCCAGCATTGTTGTAGTCTGGTAATCCATAATCACCAAGTGTTGCACCTGCTTTGTATTGTTCGTAGTATCCTTTGCCACGGGTAAGAAACAAAGCAGCATTGGCAGTCCATTGCTGGCTTAATTGCTGGTTGTAAAAAAGCTGATAATGATTCTGTTTGTAATTGTCTGTTTCATTATCATAAGGCTCTCCTGCTTTTTCTGCGCCGGCACTGTTAAATCTCCGGTTGGTTTTCAGCGTGTTTTCGTCAATACCATACCATGCCTGGTAAGTTTTTTCTTTACCAGAAATAATGTTGAATCTTAAGGATTTTTTTGCAGCAACATAGGCGGCGCTGGCGTACAAAGATTGCAGCCTGCTACTCGCCCTGTCTATGTAGCCATCGCTTCGGATGCTGCTGAGCCTTGCATCTACCGTAAAATTTTTGGCAAAAATACCGCTGTTGAACAAGAGGCTATTTTTAAAAGAATGAAAGCTGCCTGCAGTATTGTTTAATTCCAATCCTTTTTTTGTTATAACCTCATTGGTGCTGAGATTGATACTGCCGCCAAATGAACCTGCTCCGTTGGTACTCGTGCCCACACCTCTTTGCACCTGTATGCTACCGGCAGAAGAAGCGATGTCGGGGATGTTAACAAGAAAGGTTCCCTGGCTTTCCGCATCGTTATAGGGAATACCGTTCAGCGTAATATTTATCCTGCTGGCGTCGGTGCCTCTTATACGTATGCCGGTGTAACCAATGCCATTACCAGCATCTGCATTCACCACTACAGATGGGGTGTAGTTTAAAATAAACGGAAGATC
>JBKJKD010000107.1:0-6503 GCA_046597635.1 Ferruginibacter sp.
CTGGCGAAACAGCTCTGCTATTGCGTGTGTTCTATTGCTCTAGCAGCTACACATCTCAGCGGGGTAAATCGAAGTTTGTGATCAGCGTAAAAAATTTACCGCCGAGCAATCATTTACATCTTAATAATTTTACATTTTCCATCCTTCCCGGTAAGTTCTTTTTACAAATTGGTTGGCAGCTTCAAAGTTGGTAACCTTCATATTTGGCCCATCCCACAACAACTGAATATTACGACCGGGATATTTTGTATCTCTTCCGGAGCCAGTCCGCAAGTCGTAACTGCGGATGGCAAGATTGCCCATCAACACCGTTTCTGTTAGCGGGCCGGCGATACTAAACGGTGCACTAAGCTGTGCGGTTTCTTTGCTGTTGTATCCTGCAATGCAGGCATTCACCCATTGCGCATAATGACCATCTGCACCGTTAGGAACCCGGGCAATAGTTTGTGGCAATTTTATTTCGTTGTTAAGCGAAAGTGGGAGCAGTCTTGGGTTGGCGCCATAGGTACTGCACATCATTTTGCCTTTGCTGCCTGCGATGATTACACCATTGCCGCCATCGCCCATCATTTCGTTGGCACCCAATTCTTCCGGCCTTTCTGGCTGTATACCTCCATCCATCCAATGCATGGTAATGTGTTTGTCTTTTTCTTTTGCATCAAACAACAAGGTTACATGCGAAGCCGCCGGCGGACTATCAGGAAAATACCCACGTACAAAGGGCCCAGTATAAAAGCTGCTAACACTACAGGTGGCAGCCGTTGGGTAACCAAGGCCCAACACTTTGAAAGGAGCCTCTACAAGATGGCAACCCATATCTCCCAAAGCACCGGTGCCATAATCCCACCAGCCCCGCCAGTTAAAGGGAGCTATGTCATCTACATAAGGTTTGTAAGGAGCGGTGCCCAACCACAAATCCCAATCGAGTTCTGTAGGAACCTGCCCGGTTTTTTGCGGCCAGGCAATACCTTGTGGCCACACGGGTCTGTCCGTCCATATATAAATATCTTCAGCCTCTCCAATGAGTCCGGCATTGTACCATTCCATTAATTGCCGTACGCCGTCGCCGCTGGCGCCCTGGTTGCCCATTTGGGTAACAACCTTGTATTTTTCTGCCGCTTGGGTGAGCATCCTTGCTTCGTAAATATCATGTGTGAGCGGTTTTTGTACATACACATGTTTGCCCATTTGCATGGCTGCCATTGCCTGCACGGCATGGTTGTGATCAGGCGTGCTCACACTCACCGCATCTATATTTTTTCCTTCCTTGTCCAACATCTCCCGGTAATCTTTGTAAAACTTTGCTTTGGGAAAACGCTTCCTGCTTGCTGCAGCTTCTCTCTCATCTACATCACATAAAAATGCAACATCCGCCCGGCCACTTTTAAAAAACATATTCAAATCACTTTCTCCTTTGCCACCTACACCTATACCTGCAACCATCAGCCGGTCGCTGGGTGCAATGAAACCTTTTCCACCCAGCACATGCCGGGGTAAAATGTATAGTCCCACGGCAACGGCTACACTATTTTTAAGAAACTGGCGGCGGGAGGAAGCTGATGCTGGGTTTAATGCAGTCTTTTTTTTCATCTACATATTTTTATTTGACAAGAAAGGAATGATTTGTAAGATATTGAATATCCTGAAATAATGAGCAGCAACATGCTTTATAAAAATACGGCGATGTGTTGCAGAGGGTAACTTAATGGACCCTTGCTTAGGTACCAGTTTAAAACCTGTTGGCCATGCACCGGCAATCAGTATGGCTTGTAGCCTACAACATGGTTGATTTCGAGTTTCAATGCCAGTGTAAAATCGGAGTACATAAAGACCTTCGATCTCATAAAGGCTTTACCTCCGGGCTCTGCCCTTCACTTATTCCAACTGCCACTATGGCTATAATCTCCAGTATTAACTTGCCGTCTAAAAATATGGTGCTTTTATCTGGCACGTTTTTATACTCCAGTGATGAGGAACGTTCACTAATAAACAAAAAAATAATGTCTATAAAAACAACACTCAGTATCATAAATGCTGTTTTAATCTCGGGTTTAGTTACGCTGATGGTTTCATGCAATGGAAACTCCAAGACAGAACAAACCACGGAAACAATAACCAATGACAGCCTCTCTGTAGCAAATAAGAATGCAACACTAAAGCCTGCAGGGGCTGCGCCGGACTGGGGAAGTAGCATTAAGCCGGAAATGCAAGTGGTGATAGAAAAACTAATTAGTCTTGGTGGTAAACCAACAGAAACGCTGGCTGCCACGGAAGCCCGCATGCAACCTACGCCTGCCGATGCTGTAATGGCTGTGATGCGTGAAAATAATATTACTATGCCAGCTTCGCTTTGCGATACTATGGGGAAGGACATACCCATTACCGGCGGAACCACTCATGTACGCATCTACACTCCCAGGCAAGGAGTAGCCCCTTACCCTGTTATTGTTTACTATCATGGAGGAGGATGGGTAATAGCAGATATCAATGTTTATGGTTCAAGTGCGCAGGGTCTTTGCGAGCAAACCGGGGCCATCGTAGTAGCTGTCGAGTATCCGCAAGGGCCTGAACATAAATTTCCTGCTGCACACAATGCCTCCTTTGATGCCTACAAATGGGTAGTTGGCAATGCCGCTTCCCTCAAAGGGGATGTGACCAAAATTGCTTTGGTAGGGGAGAGCGCAGGTGGTAATCTTGCAACTAATGTGAGTATGATGGCTCGTGATAAAAAAATTCAGATGCCCGTTTTCCAGGTATTGGTTTATCCTATTGCAAACAATGATTTGAACAGCGAAAGTTATGTAAAATATGCCGCCGCCAAACCATTGAGTAAACCGATGATGGAATGGTTTTTCAAAAATTATCTTGCCTCTGCAGACCAATCTGGGGATGTCCGCATTAGCCTGGTAAAAGCAAACCTTGCAGGTCTGCCCAAAACTTTGATCATAGGGGCAGAAATAGATCCTTTACAATCAGAAGGAAAATTACTCAGTGACAAATTGAAAGCAGCAAAAGTAGAAGCTGATTATGAATTGTATGAAGGTGTAACGCACGAATTCTTCGGTATGGCTGCTGTTGTGCCGCAGGCAAAAGATGCTATGGCTCTAGCGGTCAGAAAGTTGAAATCAGCTTTTGGTATGTAAAAACGTATATCGGTGAATTATAAAGGTTGTCAAACAGGCAACCTTTTTTATTTCATTTATTGTCTCAGCAGTTGTCATTGGCTTCAAGGTTTCACAAGGCTACTCCCATTGACCGAACTGAAATATATTATTTCAAAAGCGCCCCATTCGCTTTGATATAAGTAAAGGATGGCCCTGTAGTAAAAGAGTGTGACCCTTTGCTGGCGTAGCTTAGCGGGGGAGGTATAAAATATCCCTTTCTTACACGATGTTACTAATCGTCAATCCCAATTAAGGAGTGATGGACTTATGAAAAGCTAACCTTCAATTGTAAGTGAACTCGCAATCCTTTTCACTACAAAAATATTTTAGACATTCTTTTATAGCGCCGTCTCCTTATAGGCAGCTATTAATTGCAGGAGATCAGCAGAATCAGCACCATTTAAATAATCGTAATGTAGTTTGAAAAGCCATGTAGCATGTTCAGCTGTTTTAATATCTGAAATGTGGAACTGTATCCAATCTTCTGCGTAAGGAAACTTTTGAGCAAGGCCAGCTTTTATCAAAGCATGGTAAAATTCATTTGTGGATGGTACGTGCAAGCTGCCATCTAAGTGAATATGCCCTAGTTCCAGTTCGCCTACGTAAAAATCAGCCCCGTTTGGTTTATTCCTGTTGTGAATTTCCCAATGCGTGGCAGATATAATCCCTGGCCATTGCTGAATTTCTTTCGAAACTATTTCGAGATATTTACTCAGAACCGGTGGGGGAACGATCCTTCCCTTTTCTTCTAATTTCATCGTATTAATTTGATTTGATGACGCTAATTGATAGATATTCTAACTTAATTTCTACAGAAATCCCCCTTGTCCTTCAGGTAAAATCTATTTTCTGTTTTAAATCGATATTCATAACACAGATTATCAAAAAGAGTTCTAGGCTTAATCGTTTAAACCCAATCTGAAGGCTCAAAGCACCTGGCCTTTAGTCATCAATAATGCAAGTTGTTCATTTATGTAAATAATTGGGTTGAGAGATGCTTGATCTTACTCACCCACTCATTTTTTTTGTTAGCCTGCTGAATCCTACATTTGCGCAGGCTTAGCAGCTTTAAAGCAACAATTATGTCAGGTACAAAAAAGCAGATAGAAACCATCGCAGTGCATGGCGCAGATACCCACACCAATGCAGGCAGTGATGTGATACAGCCCATTCATCTTTCCACCACTTTTGAAAGGCGGGCAGATGGTACGCTCAATGATCATGTTTATTCCCGCATCAGCAACCCCAACCGTTTGACAGTTGAAAATAAAATTGCTGCCTTAGAGGAAGCTGCAACAGCTATCGCATTTTCCTCTGGTCTGGCCGCTGTAAATGCTCTGTTTGAAAACATCCTGGAACCGGGCAGTCACATCATTATCCCGGATGATTGTTATCATGGCACCCGCTACCTCATGCAAAAATTCTTTACACGATGGCAGGTAAGTTTTAGTGAGACCGATATGACCGTGGTGGAAAAAATCGAAAAGTTGATACAACCAAACACAAAGTTGATTTGGATGGAAACACCTTCCAACCCCCAATTAAAAATTGCAGATATACAGGCCATCGTTGCGCTTGCGGCAAGGCACCAAATAACTACTGCCTGCGACAATACTTTTGCAACACCTATTTTACAAAAGCCATTGCAAATGGGTGTAGATTATGTGATGCATTCATCTACAAAATTCTTTAGCGGTCACTCCGATATTTTAGGAGGTGTTGTATGCACCAATCATACGAATGAAACGGCCAACAACATAAGGGAATACCAGGCTATTGCGGGTGCAGTGCCGTCACCGTTTGATTGTTGGTTGCTCAACAGGAGTCTGGCAACCTTCCCTCTGAGGCTTGCTGCACAATGCAAGAGCGCTGTAGCGGTTGCCGCATTTTTAGAATCGCATCCTAACATCGAAAAAGTGTTTTATCCAGGCCTTGCTTCGCATCCCAACCACGAGGTAGCTAAACAACAAATGAGCAACGGTTTCGGTAGCATTATTTCCATTTTGGTAAAAGGGGGCCTCCAGGAGACCTTGGCAGTTGCAGGTAGGTTGAATATCTTCAAACATGCCACCAGCCTTGGTGGAGTGGAAAGTTTGGTAGAGCATCGCCGCTCAGCAGAAGGCAGTCATCCGGTGAGTCCCGAAAACCTGCTGCGGATTTCTATAGGTATAGAAAATGTAGAAGATCTCGTGGAAGATTTTAGGAAAGCATTGGGGTAACGATTCGGAGGCGTCATCAATATTTCGCCGGTAGTGTGCGTTGAACCAGATTAGCCGTTGTGGACTGTGACGTCTTCTTGATAATCTCAAGTCATGAAAATATTATCCTGCTAAACACATTTGTATGAAAATAATAATCGGCCTTTCCATCTTAATGCTGACGCTCTCCATGAAACCTCCCCGTAAAAACAGGATTATTTTCTTTGGTGACTCTATCACACAAATGGGTATTAATAAGGGTGGATACATTGATCGTATGCAAGCTGCTGTCAATGACAAAGGTCTCCAAAACCAATATCAGTTGATGGGTGCAGGCATTGGCGGTAACAAAGTGTACGATCTATACCTGAGGTTAGAAGAAGATGTGTTGGATAAAAAGCCCGGAGTGGTAGTCATTTGGGTAGGCGTAAATGACGTGTGGCATAAAACATCTGGAACGGGTACCGACCTGGATAAGTATGAAAAATTTTATGTGGCGTTGATTAAAAAGATGCAGGCAAAAAAAATAAAGGTCGTGCTGGTAACGCCGGCCGCCATTGGCGAAAAACACGATGGCAGCAACCCACAGGACAAAGACCTGGATCTATACAGCGATGTGATCCGTAAACTTGCGCAGCAATATGCCTGTGGATTGGTAGACCTTAGAAGCATTTTTATGCAGTATGAAAAACAGCACAACAGCGGTAACCAGGAGTCTGGTATTTTAACCACAGACCGGGTACACCTAAATGATAAGGGTAACCAACTGGTGGCAGATGAAATGTGGAAGGTGCTGATGAAGTAAAAGCGTTTCAAAAAAGTATAATCCAGACCAAGGATAAATAATTTCACACAACGACTACAAAGAAATACAAAGTTTACAAAAGGCTAAATGATCCTCAAACCATGTTTGTTTTTTTTATTTAGTTGGATGACACTTTCTCCCGGAAAAACCGTCGCCCTACTTGCCACGATAGCCTACGATAAAGTCTAACTAGCCGCAATTTTCTTTCATCTTCTTCTTAACACAATTGTAACGCAACATAACCTTGTTATTATTTGCTTCGCACAATAATTGAAGTAATTTAATGTTATTGATAGATACTTACCAGAATTGGCTGCCGCTACTTTTTAAAAAATC
>JBKJKD010000339.1:0-10319 GCA_046597635.1 Ferruginibacter sp.
TCAACCACGCAGCGCTTTTAGTATAAGCAAACCGGCCGGAATTTGCATAGGCGATCCGGTTTCGTTTTCAGATGCGAGCAATGGAGCAGACGGTTTGGTGAATAAATGGAGGTGGAACTTCGATGATGGCACGCTTTCTACATTGCAAAGTCCAATGCATCTGTACAGCCTGGCCAAATCTTATAATGTGAGCTTATACGTAATAAATAGTTTTGGTTGCAACAGCGATACAACAACCAAGGTTTTTACCGTAAACCCGTACCCTGTAGTTAATGCCGGTGCAGATGCTTTTGTGTTGCAGGGAGGAAGCCTGGTGTTGAACCCTACTGTCAGCGCCATACAGCCACAGTTTCTATGGCAGCCACCCACGTATCTAAATACCGCAAGTATAGAAAGGCCTACAGCTAAACCTTTGGATGACATCACGTATACTTTAACGGTAACGGGTAGGGGCGGGTGTAGCAAAAGTGACGACGTTTTTGTAAAGGTCCTGCTCGGTCCAAAAATTCCCAACACCTTCTCTCCAAACGGTGATGGGATCAACGAAAAATGGCTGATAGAGTATTTGGATACCTATCCCAACAACCGGGTGCAGGTATTTACCCGTGCAGGCCAGCTTGTATTTGAATCACGGGGTTATAAAACGCCCTGGAACGGCACCATGAACGGAAAGACCCTTCCGGTTGATACTTACTATTACATTATTGAACCAGAAAATGGCCGTAAGCCAATTACCGGTTTTGTTACTATTCTAAAATAAAAATAGTACCTGCTGCAGGTACATTGTAAATATTTAATGGCGTATGTTTTTTGTAAAAAGTATTTTTTTAAGGGGCACCTGTTTATGCTTGCTGTGCTTTTTTTGCAGGCAAAAATTGCTGGCGCAGGCAAAGCCATCCTACACCCAGTATGTTCTCAATAATTACATTTTAAATCCGGGTGTAACTGGTATAGAAAATTATACCGACGTAAAATTAAGCACCCGCAACCAGTGGACGGGTATTGAGGGAGCACCGGTTACTACCTACTTTAGCCTGCATGCACCCATTGGCAAAAAAGATTTAAGAACCAGTGCCACTTCCTTCCAGGTGCCGGGCAACAATCCCCGTGGCGAACAATATTGGGAAGAATATACCGCACCCGAGCCCCATCATGGTATTGGGCTGATTGCATTAAACGATAAGGCGGGTTACATCAATCGATGGAGTCTTTCTGCATCCTATGCATATCACCGGCCATTGGGTATCAAGACAACGCTATCGGCCGGTTTCAACGCAGGGCTTACCAGTATCAATCTCGATAAAAGTAAAATAGATTTTGCAAGCCTCGATCCGACAGATCCTGTGGTGGGTTTGGGAAATGGAGAACTCAGAAGAACAAAAGCAGAAGTTGGAGCAGGCCTGTGGCTCTATTCCAGCAATTATTTTGTAGGGCTTTCTGTTCAAAATATTGTACCGGGTAAAGTTAGTTTTGCTAAAACCAATGACTACGCAACCTACTACACCCCTAATTATTTTCTAACTGCAGGTTACAGGCTTACCGTCAACGATGATTTGAATCTTACCCCATCTGTCATGGTTCAATATTGGGAGCCACAACTGTTAGGAATACACGCTAATGCCAAGTTGCAGTACCAGGACAGGTTTTGGGTAGGGGGTAGCTATCGTTTTGGTGATTTGATCTCTGGCTATTCTGGTATGGCAGGGTTAAACGTTTCCAACAATTTCAATATAAGCTATGCCTATGAAGTAGCTACTACCAGCAGGCTTCGGGCATATACCAATAATACGCATGAAATAATGGTGGGTTTTACGCTTGGTAATAAATATGGGGATACATGCCCCAGGAATGTGTGGTAAAATAAAAAACGTAAATGGGTTTATTGAGCAGCTGGAATAACATGAATAAGGGAGTCGTTTCTTCTAATTGGTAGACTGTCAGCAGTTGGTTTCGTTTCGGATATTAACCATAGTGGCTTGAGGGTCCACAAACCATCCACCAGCAATGCGTAATAGGCAGCAGTTATTTTCCTCCCGCCAGATCGTTCTTCTTTAATAATTATTTCTTTACCCTCCATGTTTATCTCCGGGCTGGATGCCGGCATTACCTGAAAGCCGAGTGCATCTTCAGACAAAACTTCTCTATCTACTGCCTTGTCTTTTTGAATTGCGATCTTTTCTTCGGTGACTTTTACGGTAACTGATTTTTGAATGGGTGTTCTTTTATTACTGGTGACCCTTGCTTGTGTTTGAAATACAGGGTATGTTTCGTTTGTGGACACCGGCTTGGTAGCCGATGTATTTTTTTGCAATGCTAACGGTAAAATAGGGGCTATTTTCTTTTGAGTGAATGTAATAGCCGTTAGCATTGTTAAGAGTAAAGTACCTATGTACCAGAATGTTATTACGCTCCGTTGACTTTGATGAAAAGCCAGGTTTTCATGCCTCGTAAAAAAGTTGATTCTTTGGAAAAGTTGATGCTTGCCTTTTACTGCCGGTATTTGCAAACTGAGCCGTTGCTGCATTTGCGACACTTTTAGCAAAGCCTCTGCGTACAATATATTTCCGTACTTGAAGTGCAAAACCTGCACATCGCAGTTTTTCTCTCTTTCTATTTTTATTTGCTTTGCAATAAAACGGACAAAGGGATTAAAGAAAAAAACCGTTTCTGTAAAAACCAAAGCAAGGTTCAGTACATAGTCTTTATGGCGAATGTGCGTTAGTTCATGAATTAGGAGTGCTTCCACCTGCTGCAGGCTCAATTGGCTTACAAGCGCCACTGGTAACAAAATCACTGGCTTCCAAAATCCGAAAGTCATGGGGGTGTGTACATGATTGCTGCACCATAAAGATACTTCATGCTTGATGCCAAATTGAATCGCTCTTGCCTGTGTAAAAAGGCGAAGATCGAGTGGAGCTTTGAGTAAATGCTTTCTATAACTTTTTTTGAATAAATGCCATTGCCATGAATTTGAAAAAATGCGTGCGGCTATTAAAACCAAATAGGATAGGAATATAAGAGAAGCATTGTTTTGCAGCCAGGATTTGGCTAACAGCTGAGTGGTGACATCGGCGAAGAGCGTCAAAAAACCTTGGGTAGCATTGGTGGCCAACAAATAAAAGGTTGCGATGGAATATCCCAACTGTAAAGCGAGGAGGCTTAATAAAATATTTCTTTTGCTCAGCGGGGCTAGTCTCCGCTTAAAAAGCAGCAGGATGCCATAAAAAAGTAGCAGCAATGCTGTTTGCCATAGGCTGTGCAGCATCGTAGAAATAAAATGGTAAGAAAACTGCTCCATAAACAGTTGTTTATTTTTTTGCCTTTAGTTCGTTGATAAGCGATTGAATTTTTTCCAATTCATCGGGGCTGGCCTGATTTCCGCCAAGTGCCTGCATTACCAGATCTGCGCTTGAACCTGCAAACAAGCTGTTGATCATTTTATTGACGAACTGCTTTTGCGTTTTCTCACGGGTAACTGCTGCCAAATAAATATGTGTTTTGCTGCTGCTGTCCCTGGTTACGAGGCCTTTCTCAAACATAATTTGCATGAGCTTTAAGGTAGTGGTATAGCCTGCGTCCTTGCTTTTACAAATTTCTTCGTGCACAGTTCTTACGCTTGCGGCCCCGGTATTCCACAGTACTGTCAGAATTTCCAGCTCCCCTTCTGTGGGCTTTATCATTTTGCTTTTATCCATAGTACGACTTGTTTCGTAAGCTAAAGTAGGAATTTATTCGTAAAGCGTAATACCTCTCGTCATTTTATATGAATTTTTTTGGACGGTTTTCAGGGATAGCCGCTTTACATGCGCCTTACTTCAATTCTGTTTAACCGAACACGATGAAAAAGGATAAAATAATTTAAACAGTTGTTTAGTTTATTTAAACAATTGTTTAAATTTGCTTTTTATTTCATTCATGACTATTACAGATAAACATATTCACATACTGGACAGTGCCGAAGAACTTTTTGCGCACCACGGTTATGAGGGCACTACCGTGAGAGATATTGCCCAGGCCGCGGGTGTAAATCTTGCCATGATTAGCTATTATTTTGGATCCAAGGAAAAACTAATTGAAATTCTTTTCCAGGAAAGAATGGGCGGCATTAAAATGCGAATAGAGGCTGTGGTGAACAGCAAAAACATTTCTCCTTTTCAAAAATTTGAGATTCTCATAGATCAGTATGTAGAGCGGGTATTTTCAAAGCAAGCTTTTTACAAAGTGATGTTTACCGAACAAGTGCTTCAGAAAAATACCAGTGTGCTAAATGCCGTGGGGGAGTATAAACGGGAATTTATGGGCGTCATCGAAGAAGTAATTTCAGACGGGTGCAAGCAGGGACTTTTCAAGACTGGCGTAGATACCATGATCTTGCTGAACACCATGACGGGCACGGTGATGC
Source organism: Ferruginibacter sp. (assembly GCA_046597635.1). Classification (GTDB taxonomy): domain Bacteria; phylum Bacteroidota; class Bacteroidia; order Chitinophagales; family Chitinophagaceae; genus Ferruginibacter. Next base: position 4,403 of record JBKJKD010000339.1, read on the forward strand.
AGCTTCTCATCAACAAAAATTACTACAGGGAGTATCATCATTATACCGGGCTCACAGATGAGGCCTTTGAGGTACTGCTTAAATCAAAATTGAGTGAACATTTAAAAGTGCTTTTTAAAGCAACCTTAGCATATGAATAATAAGAAATGTAGAACCATCCTGCAATTGCCGGTTTTATTGCTGCTTACCCTGGGTGCTTCTGCACAACAAGGAAGTAATCTAGGCCTGCAGGAAGCCATTGATGGAAGTATTAAAAACAGCAAGCAATTAAAAATCTCCAACGCAAGTATAGACGATGCCACGGCAGTTGTGCAGGAAGCAAAAGACAACCAATTGCCCAATTTTAATATCAGCGCCAGTTATTTGCGCCTGGGGTTTGCCAACATTGATCTCAAAAAAAACAGTAGTGGCAGCGGTGGTACTCCCCCTGCCGGTGCGGCCGTGAATCCTTCCCAGGCCATGTATGGCATCGCTAATATTTCGTTGCCGTTGTATGCAGGTGGCAGGTTAAAATATGGTATAGAATCCGCCAAATACCTGCAGCAGGCTGTGCGCCTGGATGCTGATGTAGACAAAGATGCGGTGGTTTATAATACCAGCCGTGCGTATGTGAATCTCTTCAAAGCTCAGGAGGCTGTCACCATTGTTAGGGCCGAACTGAATGCCTCCTTATCAAGAGATAGTAACCTGGCAAACCTTGAGAAGAACGGCATACTTGCCCGCAACGATCTTTTAAAATCGCAATTGCAAACATCCAATATAGAAACAGCTGTGCTTGAAGCAGAAAATAATTTTTCCCTTGCGACGGTAAATATGAACCTTATGCTTGGCCGGCCAGAAAATACTCCCATCAGTATTGATTCTTCTTTTACTACAATTTCTATGGATGAAAAGTCTTTTATAGAATATGAGTCACTCGCCCTCCAAAACCGAAAAGATGTGCAGGCGGTTGCTATGCGTAAAAGAGCGGCTGCCATCGGTATCAAGGCTGCGCAGGCAGAAGCTTATCCCACATTGGCGCTCAATGGTGGATATATAGCGGCGCATATACCAGATGTATTAACCATTACCAACGCTGTAAACCTGGGCATTGGCCTGCAATACAACCTCGCAAGCCTTTGGAAAAAAAATACCAAACTGATACAGGCAAAAGCCCGGGAAGCACAGGTAAACGCTTCGGAAGAAATGCTGAACGATGGCATTAAACTTAGCGTAAATCAGGATTATAAAAACTATATCCTTAGCAAAAAGAAAATTGAAGTGTATGAAAAAGCAGTGGGGCAGGCAACGGAAAATTATAGGATTGTAAACAACAAGTTCAACAACAGCCTGGCTACCATCACCGATTTGTTGGAGGCCAACGTTTCCCTCTTACAATCTAAATTAAATATACAGACTGCAAGGGCAGATGCTGTACTGGCCTATCAAAAATTATTACAAACAACAGGTTTATATCAATATTAAAATAGTAAGCAACTATCATTATGGCAGAGCATAACAATGGTGCCGCGGCACCTAAAAAGAAAAATAAACTCTTTCCAATCATCCTTGTACTGCTGGTGGGCGGAGGGCTTTGGTTTGGCCTCACAAAATATTTTCATGGAAAGAAGCACGAGGAAACCGACGATGCACAAGTGGTAGCAAATATCAGCCCGGTGATTTCCAAAATTTCTGGCTATGTGGGTAAAGTGTATGTGAAGGATAACCAGTATGTAAAAAAAGGCGATACGCTTTTGACCATCGATGATAGGGATTTGAATATCATACTTCAGCAGGCGGAAGCCGCAGTGGGAACAGCTTCCAGCAATCTTTCCGCCGCTGTGGCAAATAGTAATGCAGCCGGTAAAAACATCAATACCACCCAGGCAGCCATTGCTACGGCCAATGCTCAGATTGAAGCGGCGAAAGTAAATGTATGGAGAACCGGCGAGGACCTGAAACGTTATGGAAACCTAATAAAAGATCATTCCATTACGCAGCAGCAGTATGAGCAGGCCCTTGCAGCAAGCCAAACTGCCGAAAAACAATTGCAGGTATTGGTGAACCAACGCAACCAGGCAACTGTGCAATCTGGCGTGGTGAATTCTCAAATCACTGCCACTTCACAGCAGATTGGGGTAGCAGGTTCTATTGTAAAACAACGGCAGGTAGATGTTGAAAATGCTAAACTAAATCTTTCTTACACAGTAATTACTGCGCATGAAAGCGGCGTAGTAAGTAAAGTGCCTGTACAAGAAGGCCAGTACCTGCAAGCCGGGCAGTCATTGTTTAGCATTGTGTTAAACAACGACAAATGGGTAGTAGCGAACTTCAAAGAAACCCAATACAATACTATGGTAGAAGGACAAAAAGTAACGGTGCATGCAGATGCATTTCCTAAACATAATTTTGAGGCAGTAGTGAGTTCTTTTGCAGCAGCCACGGGTTCTACATTTGCCCTTTTGCCCCCTGATAATGCCAGCGGAAACTTTGTAAAAGTGGTACAACGTTTACCGGTAAAAATCGAGTTCGTTAATAAATCTGACTCCCTTCTTCAAAAGCTGCGGCCCGGTATGAATGTGTTTGTAGACGTACATGTAGGAGGATAATTAACCACTCATAAAAACATTCATGAACAATTTAACGCAGGATTCTCTGGTGGAGTATGGGGGCAGGAGGGTGATCATAACCCTAACGGCCATCTTATGTGCCCTACTGGAAATTGTGGATACGACCATTGTAAATGTGGCGCTAAACGACATGCGGGGCAACCTGGGAGCAACGCTTTCGGAAGTGGGTTGGGTGATTACGGCTTACGCCATCGGAAATGTTATCATCGTGCCCATGACAAGCTGGTTATCGCAGCAGTTTGGACGCAGAAATTATTTCGCAGCCTCTATCATACTTTTTACCATCTGCTCTTTTTTATGCGGTAATGCCAATGGTATTGTAGAACTCGTGCTCTTCAGGTTCTTGCAAGGTGTAGGGGGTGGGGCTTTGCTGGTAACCTCACAAACCATCATTACAGAATCTTACCCTGTAGAAAAGCGTAGCATGGCCCAGGCCATCTACGGATTGGGTGTTATCATTGGTCCTACTCTTGGTCCGCCGCTGGGTGGCTACATCGTTGATAATTTTAGCTGGCCTTATATTTTTTACATCAATATTCCAATCGGCGTTATTGCCACCTTGCTTACTTTGCGATTTGTGCGTAGCCCAAAATATGCCGAGAAAAAAGCAAGCAACGAAATAGACTGGTTAGGTATTTCTCTGCTCATTGTAACAGTGGGTTCTTTGCAATATGTGCTGGAACGTGGCCAGGAAGACGATTGGTTCAACAGTGCTACCATCACAACACTTATCGTAAGCGCCGTATTCGGTGGCTTCTTTTTTGTGTGGAGGGAGTTGACCTATAAAAACCCCATTGTAGATTTGAGGGTACTAAAAAATGGCAATCTCCGCATTGGTACCATACTATCTTTTATACTTGGTTTTGGATTGTATGGATCCACTTTTATCATTCCTCTTTACACACAAAGTTCCCTGGGCTGGACGGCATTGCAATCTGGTGCGTTGCTTATTCCTGCAGCAATTACAACGGCATTTATGATGCCCATGATTGGCAAATTATTGCAACGGGGCGTGCCTCAACAATACCTCGTGGCAGCCGGGATGTTTGTATTTTTCATTTATAGTTTTTGGGGTTATAAAATCTTAACCCCCGATACTGGTGCAGATGATTTTTTCTGGATGCTTATAGCACGTGGGGTTGGCCTTGGATTGTTATTTATTCCTATTACCGCTTTATCCTTATCTACCTTAAAAGGGCAGGAGATAGGCCAGGGCGCAGCTTTTACTGGTATGATGCGACAACTCGGCGGATCCTTTGGCGTGGCGGCTATCACTACTTTTTTATCCAGGCAAAATATGGTGCACCGCAGTGACCTCGTGGCTAAACTCGATATTAATAACCCTCTTGTGCAACAACGGGTAGCCATGCTAAAACAAAATTTTATGTTACGTGGCGATGGGGCGCAGACCGCTTTGAACAAGGCCTATAAGATACTCGACCTCGGTGTGACAAAGCAAGCCGCTGTTCTCTCCTACATGGATGTATTTCTCTGGCTCGGCATCATTTTCCTGATCTGTATTCCCTTTATGTTTATAGTTAAAGGCAATCGTGCCAAGAAGGTTGATTTGGGAGAAGCGATGCATTGATTAATTGCCCCTCGAACGACTTTTCATTTTAATGCTTTAGGTTTAAAAAAGGAATATATTTCGGCACATTCCCAATTTAATTTTGCGTTAGGCCAGTTGGTAACAAGGCTATCTCCTTTATAAAACAGAAGGGTAATTTCAAAAAGAAACTTTCACGCAACCAAACATATGAGCCAACGAAACAACGATTGTTTATTAAACGAATTTTTTGCAACCTTTCTAGTTTTTCAGTCTTGTTGTGAAAAATTTTGACTTTTGTGACAGCTCCTTTTGTTTGCTGCACTGTTATACTAAGCAAAGGTTTAAACCTGGCAGGCTTTATCAAATTCTATACGTAGCATCTACCTTAATTTACAATTTGGTAACACATAATTAAACTTCTCTTAATAAAGCCCAAGTAATTTCATGTCCTAAAAAAAATATATGAGAAAAATAATGCGCTTTGTGCTTCTTGTATCTGCGCTTCAGGCTTGTAAAAAACAGGACTTAAAACTGCAGGATACGAGCAGCGAGAATTTAAAAAATGAGAAAGTAAATGGTTTGCAAGGCGCAAAGGAAAATGCTTCCTTTTCTTTGCTCACCTCCATTACTTTACCCGGTGGTGCGGGTGCCGCGGAGATCAGCGCTTATGACCCGGAGGCCAAAAAACTTTTTGTGGTTAACAACAGTGCGGGCATCAATCGTATTGATATCTATAATCTCGTAAACCCGGCCAGCCCTGTGGCATCAGGCAACATCAATACCGCAGTATATGGTGGAATAGTAAACAGTATTTCTGTAAGCAACGGCAAACTTGCTGCAGCTATTGAAGCTTTGGACAAAGTAAGTGCCGGTAAAATACTGGTCTTTAAAACCTCCGACTATGCTCAGCTAGCCAATGTAACAGTCGGCTCCTTGCCAGATATGGTTACATTTTCCCCTGATGGAAAACTCATACTGAGTGCCAATGAAGGTGAACCAAATGACGCTTATAGCATCGACCCGGTTGGTACCGTTTCCATCATTAGCGTAGATGAAAATTATGCGGTAACCACACTTGATTTCTCTGGTTTTGAATTCCGTGCGGCTGAGCTTAAAGCAAAAGGCTTTCGCATTTTTGGATTGAATGCCAGTTTTGCACAGGACATAGAGCCGGAATATATTGCGGTGGCAGAGAACTCAAAAAAAGCCTGGGTTACCCTTCAGGAAAACAATGGTATTGCTTTGATTGACCTGAATTCAAAAACAATTGTAGATGTATTTCCTTTGGGATTTAAGGATTATAACAATGCAATAAATACCATTGATCCAAGCGACCAGGATGGAGGTATATTTTTTAATCCCTGGAAAGTGAAAGGGGTTTATATGCCGGATGGTATTGCGGTTCTTGCAAATAGTAATGTTCCTTTTGTATTTACTGCCAACGAAGGCGACTCCCGGGAATACGCTGGCTTTTCCGAACAAAAAAGAATCAACAGCAGTTCTGTTATTTTAGACCCCACTGCATTCCCAAATGCAGCCGCTTTAAAAGTACCAGCCATGCTAGGTAGGCTTAACATTACGACTACACTTGGCGATACGGACAAAGATGGCGACTTTGATGAACTGTATAGTTATGGTGCAAGGTCCTTCAGTATCTGGCATGGTTTAACAGGCGAATTGCTATACGACAGCAAAGACTTTATTGATAAAAAAGCATTTGAGCTAGGCAAGTATCCAGACAGCAGGAGCGACGATAAAG
>JBKJKD010000208.1:0-26467 GCA_046597635.1 Ferruginibacter sp.
CAGTGCCGTGATGCTGATTGCTGGTCAATACCTCAGTAGTGCCAATGATGGCAGGGGCGTATTGGTGGGCGGTATCAGTGGCATTCCTCCCACCAAAGTAGTTATCATTGGTGCTGGAATTGTAGGTGAATATGCCGCAAGAACTGCCCTTGCCATGGGTGCCAGCGTAAAAGTTTTTGATAATAGTATTTACCGCCTAAAGCGTTTGCAAAACAACATTGGTGTGCGCATGTGGACCTCCGTAATAGAACCCAAAATATTGGGCAAGCAATTAAAATCCTGCGATGTGGCCGTTGGTGCATTGAGTGGCTCTGGCGGCAGAACACCAGTTGTGGTGAGCGAAGAAATGGTGAGTGCCATGCGCCCCGGTACCGTAATCGTTGATGTGAGCATAGACCATGGAGGCTGTTTTGAGACAAGCATGGTAACCACCCATAAAAAACCCGTGTTTAAAAAATACGATGTTATTCATTATTGCGTTCCGAACATACCCAGCGGTTTTGCCCGAACGGCTTCGCAGGCCATTAGCAATGTATTAATGCCGCTCTTGCTGGAAACCGCCGAGGACGGCGGCATAGACAATGTAATCTGGTATAAGATAAATATCCGCACAGGCATTTATTTATTTAAAGGCAGCCTCACCAATTTTCACCTGAGCGAAAGGTTTGATTTGAAATACACCGATTTGAATTTGTTGATTGCGAGCAGGAGGTAATGCCTATTTAAAATCCTCCATCTTTATCACCTCTTCACAAAACTCATATTCCTGCGGCACATTGCTGCTCACAAAGAGCATGCGCCTACCGGCCTGGTTTTGTACAAGTGCCTGGTAAAGACTGATACCTTCACTATCAAGGTTGGTAGTGGGTTCATCTAGTAACAAAACTTCTGACTCAGAAAAAAAAGCCTGTGCCAGTTTAAGTCGTTGCTTCATACCACTACTGAAATAGCGAATTTGTTTATGGGCTGCTTTGTCAAGATTAACAGATTGCAAAATAGTTTCGACAGGCGCCGTAAGTTGTTTGAAGCCGGCATGAAAGGTCAGCAATTCCGTAGCGGTAAATTCTTCAATGAGTTCCAGGTAAGGGGCTGCAATAGCAATGTGACGATACGGTTGCTCTACCATGCTGCCGGGTGTTTGATGGTATAAAAGTTGCCCTTCGCTGTGCAGTGTGGCACCGGCTATAACTTGTAGTAAAGTAGATTTTCCCGAGCCGTTGGCTCCGGTGATGGCATAAGTACCCGAAGGCGAAAATTCAAAATTGAAGTGGCGGAAGATCCACTCCCGGTTGTAGCGTTTGCCTACGTTTTGCAGACTAATTTTCATCCAGATCTCCTTTGCCCAACAATTTTATAACGCCTCTTTTGCTTTCTCTGATAAAGTTTACGATGAGGTCTTTTTCTTTGCAGGCAGGCAGTTCTTGCTCTATGTATCCTAACGCCTGTGTAGTGTTGAGACCTTTGTTGTAAATGGTACGGTATATTTCTAAAATAGCGTTGATAGTTTCCTGGCTAAATCCCCGGCGTTGCAGACCTACCGAATTTACACCTGCAAAACTAATGGGCGTGCGGCCAGCTTTTATAAAAGGTGGTACATCTTTATTAATTACAGTGTGGCCCGCAACATAAGTATGGGCACCAATTTTAGAAAACTGCGGCGCACCAGCAAGCCCGCCAATAATGGCATACTCACCTATTTCTACATGCCCTGCCAGCTGCACGCCGTTGGCAATAATTACATGATCGCCCAAAATACAATCGTGAGCCACATGTGCATAGGCCATGAGCAGGCAATGGCTACCCACCACGGTTTTAAACTTATCTTTTGTACCACGGTTAATGGTCACACACTCCCTAATGGTGGTGTGATCACCAATTTCTACCGTTGTATGTTCTCCTACAAATTTGAGATCCTGTGGTATGGCACCCAATACTGCCCCAGGGAAAACAAGGCAACTTTTACCAATGGTTGTGCCGCTCATGATAACCACCCCAGACATAATATGCGTATCGTCGCCAATAGTCACGCCATCGTGAATGACCGCAAACGGGTCTACTGTTACGTTACTGCCTAAAACGGCACCGGGGCTAATATGTGCGAGAGGACTAATCATAGTTGTGTTAAGCTTTGGGTCTTTTTACAATTTGTGCAACCAGTATGGCCTCGGTCACCAGTTTATCTCCTATAAATATAGTCCCTTTCATTTCGCAAATACCACGTCTTATTGGATGTAGCAATTCCATCTTTAAAATAAGGGTATCGCCGGGCACCACTTTTTGCTTGAATTTACAGTTTTCTATCTTTAAAAAATAAGTGTCGTATTGATCTTCTGAATCCCTTGGAATGGCTAAAAAGCCACCAGCTTGTGCGAGGGCTTCTACCTGCAACACGCCGGGCATTACTGCGTTCCCGGGAAAGTGCCCCTGAAAAAAAGGTTCGTTGTAAGTTACATTTTTGATGGCTATCACTTTGGTCTCCGTAAGTTCCATCACTTTATCTACCAACAAAAATGGATAACGGTGCGGTAAGATTTTTTCAATAGTCTGTGTGTCGTACACGGGCACCTGGTTAGGATCGTATTTTGGCACATCGGGTCGCTGCTTATTTTTCTTGATGTGCTCCTTTATCTTTTTAGCAAATTTTACATTGCTTGCGTGGCCCGGCCTGTTTGCAATGATGTGTGCCCTAAAATTGTAACCCACCAGCGCAAGATCGCCTACCACATCTAATAATTTATGTCGGGCAGGTTCATTGGGGTAGCGAAGTTCCAGGTTATTTAAAATTCCCTCTTCGCTTACTTTAACGTCGTGTTTGTCGAAAATCTTTGAAATCCTTTTTACCTGTTCATCGTTCACGGGCCTGTCTACCACTACAATGGCGTTGTTGATATCGCCGCCCTTTATAAGGTTGTTGTTTAAAAGTGCTTCCAGTTCATGAAAGAAACAAAAGGTTCTGCTGGAAGCTATCTGATCGTTGAAGTCTGCAATATTTCTTAGGTCTGCATGCTGTGTTCCCAGGACCGGCGAATTAAAATCTATCAAGGTATTGATGCGGTAACCATTATATGGCAAAGCAACCATCTCCACTTTCTTATCTTCATCAACAAAGCTGATGTTGTGGCAGATATCGTAATAAATTTTTGGAGCGTCTTGTTTGGTTGTACCCGTTTTTATGAGTGCTTGCACAAACGGCTCGCTGCTACCATCTAAAATGGGTACTTCTTCTCCGTCCAACTCTATCAGAACATTGTCTATTTGCATGCCCACAAGAGCTGCCATTAAATGCTCAATGGTGCTCACCCGGGCCCCTTTGCTTTCCAGGGTAGTACTCCGGTTCGTTTCTATAACATTGTCTACATCAGCCTTAATAATGGTCTTTTCTGGCAGATCAATTCTCTGGAACTGGATGCCCGTATTTGGCTCTGCGGGCTTTAGCCTCATGTTTACGGCCTGCCCGGTATGAATACCAGCCCCGGATATGGTAAGCTCTTCTTTAATAGTGTGTTGAAAATCCTGTTCGGCAGTATGCATTACATCCATAAGCGCAAAAGTATGAAAAGAATCCGATTTTGCTACGGCGGAAACCACTTGCCAGCAGTTTGAAAAACAGGCTAGCTGGTTTGATTGTTCTCCTGTTCGGCCCGGAGAAGTTTAATCAGTCGTTCCAGCTCGGAGAGGCGTTTTTCCAGGCCGGGGAGATTCCTATTGAGTGCCTGGCTGCGCAAGGCAGCTGTATAATCGTGTGCCGGCGAACCGGTAACTATAGTGTTGGGAAACTTGATGCTTTTACTCACACCGCTTTGGGCATTTATCTTAGAACCATCGGCTATTTGAATATGCCCTACAATACCCGCCTGTCCGCCAATCATCACATTATTGCCTATTTTGGTACTACCGCTCACACCTGCCTGCGCAGCAATAACCGAGTTGTTGCCTACTTCTACATTGTGCGCCACTTGTATGAGGTTATCTAGTTTGGCACCTTCCCGGATAATCGTAGATCCGATGGTGGCCCTGTCTATGGTAGCATTGGCGCCTATTTCTACCTTGTCTTCAATTACAACATTTCCTATTTGGGGCACTTTTTTAAAAGTACCATCGGGCTGCGGAGCAAACCCAAAACCATCGCTGCCTATTACGGCGCCCGAATGGATGGTTACTAAATTACCAATCACACAATCCGGATAAATTTTTACCCCGGCGTGTATGATGGTTCCGTTGCCCACCGTAACATCGTTACCCAAATAAGCATTTGGATAAATTTTTACATCATCTCCTAGTTTTACATTTTCACCTAAGTAAGCAAATGCGCCAATAAAAGTATTGTTACCCATGCTGGCAGATTTGTGGATATACACAGGATCTTGAATACCACTAAGCTGCTGATTTTTTAGCTGCTGATAAGTTGATAGTAGCGTGGCAAATGCACTGTAAGCATCCGCTACCCGGAGTATGGTGGCCTGCATAGGTTGCTTTAGCTGCTGCGCATCATTTACAATAATGACCGATGCCTGGGTAGTGTACAAAAAATCTTCGTATTTGGGATTGGCCAAAAAAGTGAGCTGGCCCGGCTTCGCCTCTTCAATTTTACCAAAGGAATCTACAGTCACAGTGGCCTCCCCTTCAATTGTTGCGTTGATGATTGCGGCTATTTGTGCTGCAGTAAATTGCATGTTGTGGGCTTTAGCTTTTAAGCCTTCAGCAACGGGCTGCAAGCTTATAGTAAATAAAAAATGGTGTTTGGGTTCTTGAGCATTTAACTATCGCCAATTGCTTCTGTTATGAGTACTTTCCTACCTTAAGTAACAAATGTAATATTTTTTAATCTTGCCCCTTAGATTTTCGTTAATCAACGCATGATCTACTTCCGAAATATCTTTCACCGATCCGTTTTTAAACAAAATGTAAATGTGCTCGTGTTCAAAATTATAAGTGCTGCTTGTGGCTTCGCCAGTAAACACAAGCCATTCGGCATCCGCTTCAGCTATTTGCAGCCTTGCAGCAATCTCGCTCGTTTTTTCTGAAACCATTTTATCATCAAAGGGCTGGGGCTGGTATTGCACTTTTAGCAAATGCCGGTCTATGATGCCATGACATAAAATAGAAAGCACTTTGTCTTCGTGCGCACTCCAGCTTTTGATGGCTACCAGCACATCATAATCATCAATACTGCAAAATTGTTCCAGCGTAACCTTTTCAACGGGTTGATTTATAAAACTGTTCAGCGGCTCGTGGCAAATGGCCTTCACAAGTTTTGCACGCTTTATGATGCGTTTGAGCATTTGCTCAGCGCTCAGTACGGTTTTGTGTAAATACACCTGCCAATACATAAGGCGGCGGGCCACTAAAAATTTTTCTATGGAGTAAATGCCTTTTTCTTCAATCATCAATTCTCCATTGTGCACGGTGAGCATTTTTAAAATGCGGTCGTAGCCAATGGCTCCTTCAATTACTCCTGTAAAAAAACTATCTCTGGTAAGGTAATCCATCCTGTCTACGTCTAATTGACCGCTCACCAACTGGTGCAAAAACTTTTTAGGATAGGTATCTGTAAAAATATCTATGGCCATTTGCAGCCGTCCGTCAAATTTTGTGTTGAGATCTTTTATAATGAGAAGAGAAATTTCTTCATGATGCATGCCTTCTACCAGCGTGTGCTCCAGGGCATGAGAAAAAGGTCCGTGGCCAATATCATGTAAAAGAATCGCAATTTTTGCAGCTTGTTGCTCCTCAGGATTAATATCTATGCCCTTGCTGCAGAGTTCCTGCAATGCGCAGCGCATCAAGTGGTAAGCCCCCAGCGAATGGTGCAGGCGGGTATGCACAGCCCCGGGATAGACGAGATGCGCCATGGCCATTTGATGAATGCGCCGAAGACGCTGGTAATAGGGATGGGCGATAAGTTGAAGAATCAACTCATCGTCTATGGTTATAAAACCATAAACAGGATCGTTGATTATTTTATGGAAAGGCATTCAGACATCAATTATATTGTGTTAAAACTATTACAAAGCTACTAAGCCCATGCTTAATAAATTAAATTTGTCACAACGGGAGTGGATTTTTGAGGAATGATTTTTGATTTATGATTTATGATTGTAGCTTACTTAATGTTGACTTTTGACTTTTGACTTTTGACTTTTCACTCACCCCTTCACGAACTTAAATTACAAATATGAATGTTGCAAAAATATTATGGGTAGATGATGAGATAGACAGTTTGAAATCGCAGGTGATGTTTCTTGAGAATAAGGGGTACAGCGTTGCCACCAAAACAAATGGCTTTGATGCAGTAGAGTATATCAAGGAAAATATTGTAGATGTTGTATTGATGGATGAAACCATGCCAGGGATGACCGGCTTGCAAGTGCTGCAGCAGATGAAAGAAATCAACAGCAATTTACCAGTAGTACTAATCACTAAAAACGAAGCAGAAAACCTGATGGATGAAGCCATTGGCAGCCAGATAAGTGACTACCTCATAAAACCAGTGAACCCAAACCAGGTTTGGCTAAGCTTGAAAAAAATAATAGATAACAAAAGATTAGTAGCAGAAAAAACTACCAGTGCTTACCAGCAGGAATTCAGGAGCTTGTTTATGGCCCTGAACGATAACCCCAATTATACAGAGTGGATGGACCTGTATAAAAAATTAGTTTATTGGGAACTGGAAATGAAAAAGAGTGACAGCCCGGAAATGCAAGAGGTATTTGCAACGCAAAAGCAGGAAGCCAACACAGAATTTTTTAAATTCATTTCCAGGAATTACGCTTCATGGGTATCGCCAAAAAGTACCGATGCACCCATTATGAGTCACAACCTTTTGAAATTAAAAGTGCTGCCTCATCTTGAAAAAGGCACGCCCTTGTTCTTCGTGCTTATAGACAACCTGCGCTACGACCAATGGAAAACTATACAACCCATTTTTGCAGAAAGCTTTCGCATTTTAGAGGAGGAAACATTTTACTCCATTCTGCCTACCGCAACACAGTATGCCCGCAATGCAATATTTGCTGGCGCTCTGCCAATCGATATCGAAAAACAGTTTCCGCAACAGTGGAAAAACGACGATGAAGAGGGTGGAAAAAACTTATACGAAGAAGAATTTTTAAAATCACAACTCAAGAAGTTAGGCAAAGGCGATCTTAAATATTCTTACACAAAAATTACCAACAACAGCGATGGGCAAAAAATGGTAGACAACATTCACAACATGTTGCAAAACGATTTGAATGTGATCGTATATAATTTTGTAGACATGCTCAGCCATGCCCGCACAGAAATGGAAGTACTAAAGGAACTCGCTGGCGATGAAACGAGCTACCGCAGCATCACCCTAAGCTGGTTTGAACACAGCCCTTTACACCATGCCTTAAAAAGAATAGCAGATAAAAAACTGAATCTTGTAGTGGCTACCGACCATGGCACTACCCGTGTAAAAACGCCGGCCAAGGTTATAGGCGATAAACAAACAACCGCTAACCTGCGCTACAAACATGGCAGAAATTTAAATTATGAGCCAAAGGATGTACTGGCTTTTAGAGATCCTAAAGAAGCTGGGCTGCCCGTACCCAATGTAAATTCCACGTTTATTTTTGCAAAAGGAGACCTGTTTTTATGTTACCCAAATAATTACAATCACTTTGTAAATTATTACAGAAACACCTTTCAGCATGGTGGCATTAGCCTGGAGGAAATGATTGTACCGGTGGTAAGGATGACTAACAAATAAAAAGAAACTCCAAACCCCTAAAGGGGCTTACGAAGGCTTACAATAACAGGTGGTTTATGCTGAGATGGAAATAGCCACTTTATTTATCAACGATTGTGGAGAATGTTATTTTTTAACCTTACAGGAAAAAATGAAGTTGCATATTATTACTAAATTCTAAAAGCCCCTTTAGGGGTTGGGTCATGAAATTTACACAACATACATTAGATAAGGTAGAAAAGATAGTAGAAGATAGTGGCTATATCATCCGCTATGAGAGAGGCACGTTTCAGAGCGGCTACTGCATATTGCAGGAAAAGAAGGTTGTGGTACTCAATAAATTTATGCAAACAGAAGGCCGCATCAATACGCTGATAGACCTTTTGCCGCAACTCAACATCAACTTTGATGCACTGACTCTTGAGAGCCAAAAACTTTATACAGAACTCCTGCACAGTGTTGCCGAAAAATAGAGGAATATAATTACACAAAAAGGGGCCTCCGTAAATGAGGCCCTTTTTTATGTGTAGGTAAGTTGTAAAATGATTATGGCTCCAATATATTCCAGGGAGTTTCTACTGTCGGATCATCTAAATCGCCATTTGCATCGTTGGATTTACTGATCTCAAGATTTTGCATGAGCTGATTTTCCCTGTTTACGATATTTTCAACATCACTGGCGGTGGCCCCTGCACCTATCTGGATATTGGCAATATCCTCCTCGGTTATGATATCGTCTTCATTATTCAGGTGTTCCCGGATTCTTGCCTGGGTTCGTTCATCTTCAAACTGAGAACGTATATCGTTTTCGTTTGCTTCGAGTAAGTTGTCATTTTTTGCCATTTGATTTGGTTTTAGTATCAAAAGCAGTCATAAAATCATACCAAAAAAAATTCTCAAAAAACGAAGTCGTGTCTCTTTCCATTTCCAACCTCAAAAAGCAATATTTTCTACATATTTCTCCGGTATTGCCCACCCACACTATAGAGCGCATTGGTTATTTCGCCCAGCGAACAATATTTCACCGTCTCCATCAATTCCTCAAACAAGTTCCCATTTTGTGTGGCAACCTGTTGCAAGCGGGTAAGCATATCCGCAGATTGGCCAGCATGCCGATGTTTAAATGCCTCAAGTGTAGTTATCTGGAATTCCTTTTCGTCGGTGGTAGATCTTATCACTTCTGTAGGTAGTACTGTGGGCGACCCCTTCTTACTCAGGAAAGTGTTTACCCCCACTATTGGATATTCTCCTGTGTGCTTTAAGGTTTCATAATAAAGACTTTCTTCCTGAATTTTATTGCGTTGGTACATACGCTCCATGGCACCCAACACGCCACCCCTGTCTGTGATGCGGTGAAATTCTGTGAGTACTGCCTGCTCTACAAGGTCTGTCATTTCCTCTATCAGAAAAGATCCCTGGTTGGGATTTTCATTTTTAGCTGTACCCAGTTCCCGATTAATGATAAGTTGTATAGCCATTGCCCGGCGCACACTCTCTTCAGTGGGGGTGGTAATGGCTTCGTCGTATGCATTGGTATGTAAAGAATTGCAGTTATCATAAATGGCATACAAGGCCTGCAGGGTAGTGCGTATGTCATTAAAATCTATCTCCTGTGCATGAAGCGAGCGGCCAGAGGTTTGAATATGGTACTTTAGTTTTTGGCTGCGGTCATTGCCTTTGTATTTATACTTCATGGCTTTGGCCCAAATTCGCCTGGCTACACGGCCTATCACACTGTATTCGGGGTCCATCCCATTGCTGAAAAAGAAAGAAAGATTGGGTGCAAAATCATCGATGCTCATACCACGGCTGAGGTAATATTCCACATAGGTAAAACCATTGGACAAAGTGAAGGCAAGCTGAGTAATGGGGTTGGCACCTGCTTCGGCAATATGGTATCCGCTGATGCTTACACTATAAAAATTCTGTACCTGGTTATCTATAAAATACTGTTGCACATCGCCCATTAGCTTTAGCGCAAACTCTGTAGAAAAAATGCAGGTGTTTTGCGCCTGGTCTTCCTTTAAAATATCTGCCTGTACTGTACCCCTAACATTGCTCAGCGCTTTCGCTTTTATTTTTTCATACACTTCTGCCGGCAATACATCTTTACCGCTAAGGCCCAACAGTCGGAGGCCAAGGCCATTGCTTTCGCCTGGCAATGAAGCCCCCCAACCCCCTGAAGGAGGAGTTGCAGAAAGCTCCTTTGGCAATTTACTGTGATGGAGCGGCTGTCCATCTGTACCTATATATTTCGGAAGTTTTTCAATATCGTACTTCGACTCAATAAGCTTATTTACTTCTTCCCTCAGGTTGTTTTCAATAATATATTTTTCGCATTGCTGGTCAATGGCTGCATTCATGAAAAAAGCAAGAAGCATGGGAGCAGGCCCGTTGATGGTCATACTCACCGATGTTTTAGGATCGCACAAATCAAAACCGCTGTATAGTTTTTTAGCATCATCTACTGTTGCAATGCTCACGCCACTGTTACCCACTTTACCATAGATATCGGGGCGGTAGGCAGGATCTTCGCCATAAAGGGTTACACTGTCAAAGGCTGTGCTCAGGCGCTTTGCCGGTTGGCCAAGACTTACATAATGAAACCTCCGATTGGTTCTTTCAGGGCCGCCTTCGCCGGCAAACATCCGTGTGGGATCTTCTCCTTCCCTCTTTAATGGAAACACTCCGGCGGTAAAAGGAAATTCGCCAGGCACATTTTCCTGCAATTGCCATTTCAAAATATCGCCCAAATCGTTGTAGCGGGGCAACAATACTTTTTGCAAAACGGTACCCGATAAACTTTTGTATTGTAAGGGTTGCCTGATCACTTTATCCCGCACTTTAAATTCATAAAATTCTTTGCTGTAACGCTCACGTGTAGCCGCCCAGTTTTCTAACAACTTTTGGTTCTCCGGATGCAGTTTTTCCTGCACTGTAGTTTTTATTTTTTGCAGTTCCTCAATCGCAGATGAAGTTAGCTGCGCAACAGATGTTGTGGCTGTTGCTGCCGCCAATGTTCCATTTAATTGATAAAGCTGTGTTGCCAAAGCGGATTGTTCATTCACCCAGCGATCGTACTCATCAAGGGTCTCTGCAATTTCAGAAAGGTAGCGCACTCTTTTGGGCGGTATGATGGTAGACTGGCTGCTGGTATCGGCTGTGTGCGCTACGTTTAAATCGCTTGTTCCAAAAACAACACCAGTTTTCTCTTCAATTTTTTTCATCAACCTGCCAAACAATTCGTTTACCCCAGCATCGTTAAATTGTGCAGCAATGGTACCTACCACCGGTAGTTCTGTATCTTTAGCTTCCCACAAACCATGGTTGCGTTTGTATTGCTTGCGCACATCATGGAGGGCATCTAATGCTCCTGCCTTGTCAAATTTGTTGAGGCAAATAACATCTGCATAATCCAGCATATTTATTTTTTCCAGTTGCGAAGGGGCACCATATTCCGGCGTCATCACATACATGCTGATGTTGCAATAATCTAAAATAGAAGCGTCACTCTGGCCAACCCCTGCACTTTCTAAAATAATAAAATCATATTGTGCTGCCTTGCACACATCAATGGCTTCCTGCACATATTGGCTCAGGGCCACATCACTTTCACGGGTAGCCAGGCTGCGCATGTAAGCCCGGGGAGAGGAAATGGCATTCATGCGAATACGATCTCCCAGCAGCGCTCCACCGGTTTTTTTCTTGCTGGGGTCAACAGAAATTACAGCAATAGTTTTGTTAGTATAATTATTCAAAAACCTGCGCACAATTTCATCTGTAACGGATGATTTACCAGCACCACCGGTACCGGTGATGCCAAGGACAGCCCCCTCCCATTCAAATAATCCTGCAGCACCCACTTCGTCTAGCGAGGCTTCGCTTTTTCCCATTTCCGCCAGGGTAATGGCCCGGGCAACTCTGCGGATATCAATGACCTCCCCTAGGGGTAATTTGCCATTCCAGAGTTTTTCAGCGTCCATAAAATCGGAACTAATTATGCCTTCAGAATCTACTGTTGTGGGCACAGGCGTACATCCCTTTATTACATCTTCAATCATTCCCTCAAGGCCCATCTTTCTACCATCATCAGGGCTGTATATCCGGGTAATGCCATACTGGTGCAACTCCTCTATTTCAGAAGGAAGAATAGTACCACCACCACCACCAAAAATCTTGATGTGCCCGCAGCCATTTTCTACCAGCAAGTCTTTCATGTATTTAAAAAACTCTATATGCCCACCCTGGTAACTGGTAATAGCAATGCCATTCACATCTTCTTCAATGGCACATTCCACGATATCTGCCACACTACGGTTGTGGCCAAGGTGAATGATTTCTGCACCCTTGCTTTGGAGGATGCGACGCATGATATTGATAGCAGCATCGTGCCCATCAAACAAGGCAGCAGCAGTAACGATCCGGATTTTATTGGGCAACAAGTCTGGCATATGGCAAATCATTATTATTGGTAAGTAAAACAACAATCTTAAGGGCGCAAAAGTACTGTTTTCTTTTTGCAGAAATAATTGGGCAGGCTAACTTTTGAACAATGACAAGAACTTTGTATCATGCATATTATTCTGCGAGTGACTGCTAGCTCATGCGGTAAGTGAGCGCTGCAAACTCTTCTATGCTAAGGGTTTCGGCACGGCGGTTAAAAAGAGGATCCTGTAACTCTTCGGCAGAAAAAAGGCTTTTGACAGCATTGCGCATGGTTTTTCTACGCTGGTTAAAAGCGGTTTTAACCAACACCCAATAAGCTCTTTCAGATTTGAAATCGAGGGCTGATGTTTTGCGGGTGAGCCTTATTACGCCA
Source organism: Ferruginibacter sp. (assembly GCA_046597635.1). Taxonomy (GTDB): domain Bacteria; phylum Bacteroidota; class Bacteroidia; order Chitinophagales; family Chitinophagaceae; genus Ferruginibacter. The sequence goes on from JBKJKD010000208.1 coordinate 12,531, forward strand.
CTCATTACTTTGGGCGGAGGCGTAAAACTGCTGGCGGGTACATCCATCAAATATTCAATATCATAGTAAGGTTGTAACAGGGCACTCAATACACCATATGTTTTGCTGCCCGGATCTGCTGCAGCCCGCTGGGCTACTTCCCGTTGAAACATACCAATAACAACCGGTACTTCGTCTTTCCAATCTAGTATCTTAAATAATATTTGCGTAGAGATGTTGTAAGGAAAATTACCGATTACGGTAAAGGGACCCTCAAAAGGCTTTTCAATATCCAGAAAACTTTCATGAATGATCTTGTCCTTTAAAGCCGGATATTTTTTTTGCAGGTACTCCACTTTTTCTCCATCCAGCTCTACTGCTTTTAAATCGACAGCTTCTATTTGCAGCAGGTCTTTAGTAAGAGCGCCTGCTCCCGGGCCTACTTCGAGTAGTTGCGTAAAAGGGTGCTGTTGAAGACTGTCTACTATTGCACGAATAATGGTTTCGTCTTTTAAAAAGTGTTGACCGAGTGATTTTTTTAACGTGTACATCTGGCTGCAAAGCTAAGTAAAAAGCCTTCTGCAATGCCTGTGAAATGCATCCTGCTTTACAGGTCATATGCTACTGCAAATTGACGGTGGGCTTCTACATATATTCAATTTTACCGGACACCTGCTAAAAACACAAAAGCCCTTCTTTGCAGAAGAGCTTTTGGTTTATGGGTATCAACAAGGGAACTAATTCTGTATAATGAGTTTTGTAATGAATAAATCGTTGTCAATTAAAATCTGCACATTATAAACACCGTTGCTATATTTGGAAAGCCCGGTCAATAGCACACTGTTGTTTCCTTTAAACGCTTTTACTTTTTGCAAAACAATTACACGGCCAGTAATATCCTTGATACTGAGCGTTACCATAGTTTCTTTCTCAGCATAAAAACGTACCGAAGCTGCCTCGTTGGCAGGGTTTGGTGAAATGATCACTGTGCGTCGAATGTTAGTTTTGCGAATAAGGACTACATTACTAAATTTCTCCTGGCCATTGAGCGCTACTACCCTTATGCGATAGAATATTATCTCACTATTAACCGAAGTGATGTTATCGTAGTCAGCATAGTTCTTTAATACGTCTACCTGGTTACTCGCAGTTTGGGTGGCAACAGTTACAAACCGTATATTGTCTGTGCTTCTTTGAATTTCAAAACTTTGTAAGCCAATGCTGGATGTTACTCCCCAGTTAAGACTCACACTACCTTTATTTTCAGAGGCTGTAAGTTGTAAGTATTGTACGGGTAATACATAGCTCACATACCTCCAGTCTCTTTCGGGCTGAGATGGTGTAAACTTTTGTACGGTGGCCCTTGTGCCCGGTACAGGATCACCTATCAGGCTTCCGCCGTTACCCATCAAAATTGATGTGCCTTTCAAATTGGTAGTAGAATTGATAAGGTCGAAGCGATCGTCCAATCCATCGCCGTCTGAATCTAAACCTGTTGGTGTCACGTTTTCGTCTGCAATACCATTTCCGTTATAGTCATGACCTTCAGTAATATCCATGGCACCGTCTGAGTCAGTATCAAGATCAATGTAATCTGGAATACCATCCAGGTCTTTATCTGCCAGTAAAATACCGCTACCGCCAAAGGTTCCTGCAAATGGAGCAAGATCGTACGAATTGTCCAGGCCATCATTGTCAGAGTCCAGGTAAGCCGGGAATCTGTATCCTAAGGTTGTTTGCCCTTCTATGTTATCAGGAATACCATCGCCATCGCTATCAATATCCAGATAATTGGGTCGCCCGATACCGTCGGAATTTAAAAGGCCCAATGATGGTAATGAATGCAATGCGGTATTCCAACCGTCGGCGCTTATGGGTCCATCTATGAATCCGTTGTAATCTAAGGCATCAGAAAACCCTGCTTCAATCACATCCGCAATACCATCACCATCGCTATCGAGGTCATAGGAGTTGGCACGAAGGTCGTTGTCCATATTTTTATTGGGATAACTATCCGCCCTGCCATCGCTGTTTACATCTGCACCAGTGCGTAAAAGACCTGCTGCATTAATGTAAGTATCGTGCAACCCATCTCCATTCACATCCACAAAACCGTCAATAATTCCATTGTTGTTAGTGTCTGGGCCAAATGCTTCCACCACATCCGGGATACCGTCGCCATCACTATCAAGGTCAATGGCATTTGGCCTTGAATCGTTATCAAGATTTAGAGCACCCAAACCAAGGCCGGAGTTGGCTGCTCCTGTGTTATTGGCATCCAGGTTCTGACTTAAGCCATCGCCATCGGTGTCTGTAAAACTATCTAACCTTCCATCACCATTGGCATCTACACCGCCAGCTTCTACTACATCAGGAATACCATCATTGTCACTATCCAAGTCCAGCATATTGATGATTCCGTCCAGATCCGTATCAAATCTGTCATCTTTACCATCGCCATTGCTGTCTATTCTACCAGGGAAGGTTGTGTCAAGATAATTGGGAATGCCATCATTATCACTGTCACCGTCGGCCTGAAAATCGTCGTTTATATAATCATTGTTATTGTCTTTATAACCTGGATAGGCTACATTGAATGCGTTGGTGAGCGCTGCAGGAAAAGTATAGCTTTCCACGTAATCGGGAATACCGTCTCTATCCTTATCAATATCGCAGGAAATGAAGAGGGTAACCGTTGTGCAGGTGGTAGTATTACAAGTACCTTCTGCCCGCACATAATAGATAGTGGTGGCTGAGGGAGCTGAGATACTAATAGAAGTGCCCGTGCCAATTGAGATTCCGCCACAGCTGCTGGCATACCATCTCCAGGATGCTCCATCTCCCAACGTACCACCAGTGAGGCTAAGCGTAACTGGTATGCCCGGGCAAACACTTGTTTTGTTTACAGCAGCACTGGTGGCCGGTGTAGATAATAATCTGCCCTGCAATAAAATACCCGGTGATGCAAAACGGCAGTTGACATTTGTAATATTACCGCTTGCTGCTATAAGTACCCGGTAATATTTACCGGTGTCTGCTGCAGCCACTGATGCAATCGTGTAATTAGCTGAAGTAGCACCTATGATATTGGCCCAGGGGCCAGTAGCAGTGGCACCTACCTGCCATTGATAATCTACAGTGCCGCCTATTGCACCTGGGTCAGTAATAGTAGAAGTAAACGTGGCCGATGCTCCCATACAACCGGCAGCAACGGAAGATGCAACTATCGGAGTGGGATTACAGGTTCCGAATTGGATATCGTCTAAAACCACATCGTTACCGCACCCACCATTAGCATCATTGATAAGCTCAATAATAAGCTGGCTGTAGGACGCAGGTGCTACGAATTTTAAACCGTATTGCTGCCAGCCAGTATTTGTAATATCGGTTGTAGATGTTTCTGTGATGATCAAACCACTGACTCCGTCTCTTATCCGCATTTTTATCTTTGGGTAACGAAATCCGCCAAAGGCATTACATAGTGTTTGGTAAGCACTATTGCCCGGGAAAGCGGCATAGAATGATAAAGAATATTGGGTATTGCTACAAGTACTGGTAAAGAAAGATGCCCTGTACATAGTTGTGTTGGCAGCATCTGCATTCACTACCAGCATACGTCCATTAGCGTTACCTGTGCGATCTGTTAGGTTTAGGAAATGAGCATTATCAGCGTTGTTCGCATTGTTGGTGAGGGTATATCTTTCTAAGGGCAGAGGTTGGGTAGTAGAAGACACATATAGACTCGAACCAGTAGGGGCGAAAACAATTGGTGCTACTACTGGCGGAGGAATAGCTGCGGCAAGCCCTGTGCCCGACCCAAAATCTTGTGTATAAAGCACATTGGTAATGACAGTACATGGTGGTGTAATTGCCGGCACTGTTATTAGAAATGGCGTGGGCTGATTTTCACCTACATCATCAGGTTTATCGTTGCTGTTAAGATCGGGGGTAGGTCCGTTGGTTGACACATCTCTTAAAGGATCACCAAAGATATTGGTTCCACTTACGGTAGCCGAGTTGTTATAAATTACCCCTGCAAGAATATTGCTCAACCGGCAGGTTATTTGGACTGTAATTGTGTTTTGGCCAGGGATGTTGGACAGCGTGCTACCAGGTACCAACAGGTTAAAATTTCCTGCTGTTTTGCCATCAAACAATGGGTTAGGATTGATACCTGCGGGCCCCGAGAAAGAGGTAATGGAAGCGCTTAGATTATTTCCCAAACCATTGATGTTATTCAGCGTGTCAAAGGCTTGCACGTTCGAAACAGGGGTTCCCCCATAGTTTCTCAAGATAAGTTCATAAACAACGTCGTAAGTACCTGGGCTAACCAGTGTTGCAGAAACCAATCTTTTTGCCGCACCCATTCCACTTGGAATATTAGTCATGTCCGCAGAGGTGAAATTATCACCGGCTGTGATTGGGCTAAGTGCACCGGTAAGAATATCAATTTCTCTATGAAAACTATTACAAACAGTAGTCGAACGCACACTACCTACCAGTTTACCACTTGCATAAGCCAAACCTACCAGGTTGTTTCCGGCGCCTAAAACCAGCGTATCAATATATGTGGCCACGATTGGTGTGGCGCTGGCATAATCCTGCCAGTTAATGGTAAAATATTTATTGTCAAAAGCTGCCAGCATTTGCCTGCCTGGCGTCATTACAACGTCGCCACTTTGACGATAAATATATCTTGTACCAAAGTTTATAGGCCGTGATAAACCGAGTGTATTGGTTACAAAATCTACTTGTTGAAGTTCCATATCATATACTCCACTATTGACGAACCATAGGTCGCCAATATTATCATAGGAGCGAATAAATCTTGCATTGAGTCCCGTAGCATCATAATAAGCAATTGAAGGATTACCAGCTGCAACAATGAGATTAGAGTATGCACCACGGTTACCAGTAGCTTCTGGTGTTTCTTCCAGAGCCCATGCTGTTCCGCTGGCATTGGTAGCCCTTATATATTTTAAATCCTGGTTGCTCACATCCTGGTAGGATATGGCAGGGTTACCAGCCACCGTAGTCAAAGAAGTGAATTGTCCGGTGTTGCCTGTTGCGGCTAGCGTTACCGGTACGCCCCATCCAGCACCGGTGGCATCGGTTGCCCTTACATATTGCAGATCCTGGTTGCTCACATCATAAAAGGAGATGGCCGGAAATCCATTGATAACCGATAAGGATGTGTATTGCCCCGTATTATTGATAGTTGATACCGAAAAAGCTGCAGCCCAGGCTGTACCTGATGCATCCGTGGCTCTTATATACTTAAGGTCTGCGTTGCTCACATCATAGTAAGAAATAGCAGGATTGCCATTTACGACTGCCATACTTAGAAACTGGCCTGTGTTACCGGTAGCATCCAGTATAGCAGGAGCACCCCAGGCGCTGCCATTTGCATCCGTTGCTCTTACATATTTTAGGTCGCCATTAGATACGTCATAATAGGCTATTGCAGGATTGCCGTTTATAACAACCAACGCTGTATATTGGCCAACATTGATGGCTCCTGGTGGATCGTCTACTACAACGGGTGCACCCCAGGCAGTACCATTTGCATTGGTTGCTCTTACATACATTAACCTCACATTGGTAACATCATAGTAAGAAATAGCAGGAAAACCATTTACTACGGCTAATGAAGCATACTGGCCAACATCACCTGCAGTGGCTACTTTAACAGTCGTAGCCCAGCTCACACCTTGAACATCATTTGCCCTGCTGTAATTAAGATCCAGACCGCTGGCATCATAATGCGCAGATGCGGGTTTGCCATTTACAATGGCAGCAGATATAAAGGTGCCCACATTGCCCGGAATATCATAACTCAACGCGGGCACCCCGGTGGTGTCCACAAAATTTATTTGGTAACCTAAGCCCGTAGCCTGGTCAAATTCGATACCCACTACCAATTGGTTGTCAAATGTCTGGTATTTTGCCAGTGCTGCTCCATTAGGGCAGGTGGTTGGTAGCCATCTGTAAATGTGGGTAGTGTATTGGCCAGAGGCAACAGTTATTTGCCCAAAGTACAGGTAACCATCAAATGGATTGAACTGTATAGTGGCAAAGTTATCAGAGAAACCAGGGGCAACCAGGTTTGGCTTACAGTTAGAACGATGTGTTAACACATTGGTTACATCATTATAGTTGTAGTATTTAAGCGAATCCAAAGAGGTGTTGCTACAAGGACTACCAATACCCACCGGGATAGTGACCGTTGCGGGCTGCGCAAATGCAATGTTTGTGTGCAATAAAATTGCACACAAGAACATTACAGCGAAGTATTTTATAACCACCCGGGTTAATAAATTATTTTTCATAAACAGGTTTTGTTAGGCTTAGGTATTGAACTCCCTATTTTATTAGTGCTATCTTCTTAACTACTTTAAAATATTCACCTCCTTCAATTTCTATATAATAGGTACCTGCTGCCAAATCCTGTAGGGGAAGTCGCAATTTGTTACCAGGCGCTATTGATTGTTTCAACAATGTTTTTACAACTCTACCTGCACCATCCATTACTTTTACATTTGCCAATAAAGTAGCCGATGCACCATGACTGATCATAACATGATCTGTAGCTGGGTTTGGTGACACTACAAATGATTCGGAAAATTTATTATTGAGCGTGGCAATTTTAGTATAAAATGAACTGCCATCTTTTTCTATAATTCTAATACGATAGTACACAATACCAGCAGGCAAATTAAAATCAGTGAAGCTAAAGCTTGTTGCTCCATTTAATTGTACCGCTGTTTGCCTACCTATTTTTTCAAAAACGGTACCATTTACACTTTTTTCTATTTCAAAAGAGTTGTATTCAAATGACTGATCGATACTCCAGGAAAGCTTTGCATTTTTATTTTCCTTCTGCGCTGTAAAATTCACAATCTTGGTGGCCAGCAAAGTAAGTGCGGCATCTTTTGTGATCAGTGCTGGAGTAAAGCTGGGCCCTACACCCACATCCGGCTTAGCCAATATTTCAGATTCAGCATCAAAGGAAATGGTGTTCGGTACAAATGGTAACGAGACTTGTATCACACTTCCACCTGAAGAAGATGAATGTATGCCATCGCTATCAACTCTGTACAATATTCCCCCTCTATCAAAAAATACCATGGTTGTATCTCTTATTGGCGCTGTAGTTTTATTAAAGCGCACCACAATGGGCATATCAAAATGCGTGATGTTAGAGGTCACAGTAGTTTGAGGCAGCATGAGTACTACTTCAGTTCCTACATTGTTCCACCTTGCATTTACATAAGATGCATGCCCGGTTTTATACACCCAGTCTGTAAACATTTCGGTAAGGTCAAGACCGCTAATGGCCTCCATGTGTCTTTTTACATCGTCTGTAAATGCATTACCGTGTTGCAGGGCGGGGTCAGTTTGATAATTTCTTAATGCCTGAAAAAATTTTGCGTCGCCTACTGTTTTTCTCAACATACTTATAAACATGGCACCTCTTTCATAAATGTATTGTGAAGGAGAAAAAATAGCCGTCATGGTTGAGGTATCTGCCTGGTAAATTGCCTTGGCATTGTAACTAAAAGCAGTGGTCTTGTAGCTTCTTCGTTGTGCCAATGGTGTAGTGGTAATACTTAAATCTGTTTTCCCTTCCAGATAAACAATTTCACAATACCTGGCAAAGCCTTCGTTCACCCAGATATCTCTCCAGCTACCACAAGTAACTGCTGCTCCCCACCATTGATGTGCCAATTCATGCGCTATAACACTCCAGTCTGATGTTGCGTCATAGGTTGTTGGACCCATTCCGCTGAATGTATTGTGCTCCATACCTCCTCCAAAACCGAAAGTATAGTGGCCGTATTTTTCCTTTTTATAAGGATAATCGCTGAATCTGTTACTGAAAATGGTCAGCATTTCTGCTGTTCTATTTAAAGCTGTTTGGGCAGCCGCAGTATTTGTGCCCGACCAAAGGAGGTTGTAGAGATCCATATTGGTGCCTCCGATATTAACTATCGCTGGCGTTGTGGGATATTGTACAAAATTAGCCGCAGAAATTGCTATTTGATAAGATGAAATGGGGTACCTGTGTTGCCAGATGGTAAGTCTGTTGGGACCCGTAATAACTTCACTTATCCTTTTACCATTTGCGGCCACCCTAAATGTAGATGGGGTGCTGATGATCATATCCACAGAGTCTGCTTTGTCTGCAGCAACCTTGGATTTGCATGGCCACCAAGTGAATGCGCTATATGGTTCCGATAAGCTGTAAAGGTAATTTCCCGAAGTGTGAGTACCTTTTACAAAACCGGTCGAACCGCCAAAATCGGTCACCACCGGGGGTACACCCTGGTAAAAAACCTTTATGGAGTCGAGCGTGCCTAAAGTTGCAATAGTAGGAATAGTAATCTTCAAGGTATCTACATCTTCTACCTTATTACCTGCCGCCAGTTTAACGCCATTGTAATAAACGGAATCGCATATTAGTGCGGTAGCAAAATCGAATTTAACAAGATTAAAATTGGATACGTTAGTGGTAAAATAGGTAGTAATTACCCCTTTCACGTACTTACCCGGAGTACTTGCAGGCCCGGCGCTATCTGGGTTTAACCTAATTTCGAGACGATAGTATTTTACGTCATAATCCAGCCCTATTAAATCTGATTGATTTCCGGCTCCCAGCATCTGTTTATTAGACTGGAGCTCGTTTTCCCGCATTTTTTGGTATGCCGGAGAAACCTGGCCGAAGGAGAATTGTATTACAAACATTAAGGCAATAACAGCGTAGTAGTTCTTCATTTGTGTGCGTTTTTGGATTTTGCTAGGATTTTTGTAACTCAATAACGCCGATGGTATAGTATTATTGTACTAATCAAAGGTTTATTGTAGTAAAATAGCCACAAGGGGTGGCACGATTTACGTATAAGAAAAATATAGATGGCTGATAGTGAGTGTCTAAATAAATCAATTTATTTAAAATACATACTCAAAATATCACTACAACCCCCGTAGCTATAATACTATTTCAGTATTGGCGAGGACAGAATTTTTGGAAGAAGGATTGGAGAACTCTATGAGCAGTTTGCCAGTTGTATAGTCGATGCCAGATAATTTGCTCAAAGGCAGCTGAACGTTTCTGGTGGCATTGGGGGTATAAACGGCCAGGCCTTTCATAATAGCTAACTGTGAAACCTTGTTGTCAGCACCGGTATAGGAGACTTGTAAATCGCCATATAAAGACATATTTCCGGATCTGTTAAGGGTAAAACTTATTGCCGGCTCGGAAGTTTGGGTGCCAGCAATGAACCTTGTATTGGTAAAATTAGCTTCTGCATTGGTTTGCCCTATTCTTATGATGGTGGCAATGGAGATTCCAAAAACCGGTTTGATATTTACAGAAATACCCGCCTGCTTACTGGTATCTGCTTTTTCTTCGCCAAGGGCAGTTTTATTCACTACATTCTTAAAAAAAAGATGGGATCTATATTCACCGGGAAGCAGTTCGCCTGCCCTTATCAACTGGACTTTTACAGACTGGGCTTCGCTGGGTGCGAGTGTGACTGTACGAGGAAAAAAACGAAGGTTTTTATGGGCAAATTTTTGAGTGCTATCATCCTCGCTTATCATGATAAAATTACCATTTTCATCCATCTTAAATTGTATGAAAGAAATATTGTAGGTAGCCGTATCTTTTCCAATATTGGCAAGGTTTATTTCCTCTACCCTTTTGCTTCCGTCAAATACAAGCCGCTTTGGAGTGATCAGTAAATCCCCTTGGGCCATCGTAAAGTTAGCCACCAACAAAAAAATGAGCAAAAGAGAAGTAGACAAAAAACGGGGTGACATTGTAGTGTAGTTGAAAATAAAACGACAATAAAAGGCAGCAAGCGGCTGTTAGCGTAAAGATAATTATCAAGCATCCATTAAAAATAAAAAGGAAGCCATATATAATTATACGGCTTCCTTTTTTATAGGGTTTAGTTATAGTTTACCAAAACTGTAAACGGTGAAGGACTGGTGTAAACACCCGGCGCCTGAGAACCACCAACGGTAAGGTCTGCTCCCACGTAAACTGTTTGTGTACCCAGATTACTTAACACACCAGCACCTGTGCTAGTGGCAAAATTATCAACAAGCATCACATTTGCTCCGCTGGTTATTTGAATGCTTGTGTTTAAAATGTTCACAGAAAAAGTAAAGTTAGCCTGGCCACTTACAAGAAAAGTAGCTGCAGACACTGTTCCGGTAGTGGCTGGAAAAGTTACACCGCCCGCTCCGGCAGAAGCTCTTGAAGCCGTTGCAGAAGGATCAAGGATAACTGTACCGCCCGCTGCATCTACCGCTAAATTACCGAAATCAAGATCTGCACTTTTGGAAATACTGATCGGGCTGATAATTGTGGCTGATGCATTTGATGTAGCAGAAGCTTGAGCGTTTGCAGTTACTGCACAAATTAACATTGCAGTTGTTGCGCCTAAAAGTTTAAATGTTTTTTTCATGATGGTTAAATTTGGGAATTGATTGGGTTTACAATGATTTGGTTTATAAAAAGCTAAAACGTATCCAGTTAAAAGATATTGCGGCTATCAAATAATATATTCAGGCTGTAACTAATTGACAGAAATTATTTTATTAATGGTCATTTTGTATCATTTTAGTATTTTTTCTATGGTAAGGTCTAGGTTGTCAACAATGTCACCTTCCCTATTTGCTTTAATGGTAAATACCAGTGGGGTACCACTATTGTGCATCCCTATCTTAGTTAGTTGGGTGGCATCTGTATACACTGTGTAAGTTCCGGGTAGCAATCCCAGGTAGCTAAAATAGCCATCGTCCTCTGTGATCATTTTTGCAACAGGCTTTTGCAATTCATCATAAATGTGTACAATTATTCGTCCCATTCCCTTGGTCTCCAGTCCAGATTTTAGAGAGACATACCCACCTGCTTCACCCATTACAAAAACGGGAATAGCTATTTGTTTCACCGTATTGGGCTCAGCAGTTACTTCTATCACCTTGTGTTTAATTCTGTATGCAGGATTATCAAAATTTTTGTCATCTAATAACAAATAATATTTGTTGTAAGGTTCCAACGCAGCAATCTTGATAGCAGCCTTTTGATAGCTACGTTCTACTCTGCAACCATCTACTCTTACATAAAGGTTCAATGCATCCGGCTCATTGGCATCGCGGCGACCGTTGTAATTAAGATCCAAAAAGGGCAATATCAAAATACTCCCCTGGCCTACATTACTTTTATCTGTAGCAGCAATTTTTCTAAGGCCCTTGTCAAACATCAAGCCACCAGAAGCCGCCTGGGTTAAGCTCACATCGGCACCTACTTGCCTAGCAGAAAAACCAACCTGGGCAAAAGAAAAATTATGCCGAAGTCCTATAGAAAAGCCTGAAAAGCCAGCCAACTTATTGTATTCATATCCCACGGTGGCCACCATATTTTTAAATGCTCTTTTTTCTGCCTCCGCTTTTATTAATACGATGTTTTGTTGCTGATAATTGTACTGCACCTGTGGCGTAAACCTCACTTTAAACGGCAAAGGGATATTGAAGGCTAACTTACTCATAATCTCCGGCCTGTTAAATAATACTGCGTAGGTAGTAACATTTGCATTGATGCGTCCCTTAGTTGCACTCATTAATAATTCTGCAGTTTTTAATTCGCCTTTATAAAATTTAGAGTGGTTGATCAGCAATCTGCTGAAGCCAACGAATTTTTTTGTTTTAAAAGGTATGGACGCCAGCAACTTCCTCTCTTGCGTACTGCCGGTTCTTACGGCTTCCTGGCCGGGTGCATATTTTATAAATAATGCCTCTACCTGCAATTTATTTTTGAACCTTATATTACCGGTGCCTTTAAACATAGTACCTGGTGCATACTCGGCAAAAACGATAAATGATTTACCCAGCCTTGCAGATGCATTGGCAAAGGGAAGTGCTTTCCGATTAATAAACGCAGCGTTGTACTCTGCACCAGCACCAATGGTGATGCGTTTATCAATACCATAATTAAGGTTCAGACGGGAGAAAGTTTGTTGAGAACTATCGGTTATTTTACCTGCAGTAAAAGAATAGTCAAATATATTTTTTGGCAAAAAATTAAAGGGAATATTGATAAGCTGCTCGCTGAATTTTTCCTCGCCCCAAGGACCGTAAAACTTAAATTTTACATTAGTGTTTCCATAAACAAGCGGCACTTCAAAAGAAAAGAGGCCAGAGGCATCAGCTTTTGTATAATTAATCAGCACATCATTCACATACAATTCTACCGTCCATCCTGGTTGAGTGATGTCACTCACCAGGTACGATCCAAAAGATCTTCGTTGCCTGGTGGCGGTATTGTTTACCTGCATCCCTACCAGGGAAGGTAATGCAGAAAATGCTCCAGGGGCGTTTATCCTGCCAAGACTTACCTGCTTAAAATATTTCTTGTCATTATTTACATAACGCCATATAAAAGACTGCTGTTTTACATCAAAAGGAACTTTGTTAGAAAGTAATAGTTGGGCGGTGGCCTCACCACCGGCTACAATTCCTCCCGCATTTACTCTAGCTACTACATTGTTGTTGCCTCTAAATTTCGTTGAGGAAATATTGTAGTCTATAGCTCCCAGGTGCAGGGCTTCGAACTTTCTTCTAATAATGGTATCAGGCTTTACCTCTCCTTTTAACCTGGTAATATTCCTGCGCATTTGCTCCAACCTTTTCTCCCTCATAAAAGGGAGTTCTATTTTAGTACTAAAGTCAACCGTTAAACTACGATAGTGAAATACACATTGAAGTCCGAACGACTGCCCAAAATATTTTGCATTTAAATAAAACTCGTTGGCAGAAAAAACCAGGTCATTCCTATTAAGCTTTGTAAGGCTATCCTTGTAAAAAATCTGATTGTCTATTCTATTAATGCTGTAAATATCTTTAGGATTTAAAAGGAAGCCGCTGATGGCATACCCCGATGCAGACAAGCTATTCTTGATGGTAAGAAAGTTAAAAAGGTCGGTTACTGGTAGGTAAACATCTTCGCCAATAATAAGCGCAGGTATCTCTGCGGTACCAATGCTTGGCCCCCTGAGGGTTACAATAATCTCGTCAAACGCCACTTCACTTTGCTGCGCACCGGCTTTACTTGGCCACAACATTGTTACCATGCAAATTATAAGCAGTTGCGTTAAACGTAGCCTGCTGCTAAAGCAGAAAGCAATTTGGTTTTTCAAGTTGTTTTAATGGATGTTGGTGTTACAATTGTATTATTCTCTCACAAAGGAAATGTTTAAAGTACCGCTGTAATTTCCCGGCGGCGACTCTGTTGCATTTCCTATTATTAAATCGGCTCCTATTTTTATACTACTTTTTGCCGGGGCATCTTCCGTAATAATAAACGGCATCGCAGGATTACTACTCCTTATTTTTAATTTTATGCTTCCTCCATTGCTTCCCGAAAGCATAGTTGTTTCTTGCGCCAACATCGACACGATAGAACCTCTGGGTCCCTCTATCTCCAATATCAGCGGAAGGTAAGTTGCTCCAAAATTTAAAGGAACCACTGATCCACTGGATGTTCTCATACCTTCTGTGGAAATGCTGATGCTGCCACCCGAAGGGCCCTGCGCAAAGGCTCCAAAATTAATTTCTTGCCGAACGGTTACTTGTAATGCAGTTTCCGCAGTGGTAACCACCACGCCTACTTGCTGAGATTCTACCCGTATAAAACACAAGCAGGCCAACGCAATCATCAGCTGTGATCTATAGCGAAAAATGATCCCTTTCATTTGGATGGATAATGTCATGCAGTTTGCCCGTGCATGCCACACTACAACGTATGATCTAATTAAGTATTGCTTAAGCACAATAATATCTACCGGAAGGCACCTAAACAAGGGGCAAGCTATGTTGGCAATAACATGTAATTTTACAAACTCAAAGCGTTTATTATATGAATGTAGCAAATGAAAATAAGCCGGTGATTG
>JBKJKD010000074.1:0-3840 GCA_046597635.1 Ferruginibacter sp.
TTATGACTTATAGGTTGTGAATGATGAATGAGCAGAAAGTAACGACTTTAAAAAAATCATACATCACAAATCATACATCATAAATCGGATATCATAAATCAGACATAAAAAACCTACAGCCTTATAACTCTGTCTGCCCTAAAAAATGCTTCCTCCTGCAGGTCTGCAAAAATAATTCCTGCGTTTCTTTTACCCACTTCCTCTTCTATAAGAGTGATAGCCTTCCTGCTGTTGGCCTCGTCAAGGTGACTAAAGGGTTCATCCAGGATTAAATACTCAAACGGTTGTTGCAAGGCCCGGATGATGGCGATGCGCTGTTGTTCTCCATAACTGCAGATGCCTGCTGCCTGTTTTAACTTACTGCGAATACACAGCCGGTCTGCCATCTCAGCAATAGGCAATGCTTGCAAAAAAGGATTTAAACTTTTCTTGACTTCGATATTTTCTGCAACGCTGTGGTTGGCAAAAAGCCGGAGGTCCTGGAAAACAATGCTTAACTGGCTGCTCCTGCACAAAGCCGTGTCCTCAGCTGAAAACTGGTTGATGTTTTTATTGTTGAAAATTATGTTGCCGCTAAAGTCTTTTCTAAGTCCATATAAAAAATGAATGAAAGAAGTTTTACCGCTACCGCTTGGAGCTACCAGCTGGATTTTTTCTCCGGGTTTAAAAATGAGGGATGCATTCCACAATTGGGACTGTGTTATTTTTTCCTGTTCCAGGAAAGTGGGGCAGAGTTGTTGCAATTTAATCTCCATACTCCTTTAAAATTAAAAGCCGCCGGGTTCACTTGCCGGCGGCTTATCATTTACATATTGTCTTTTTACAAGCGCCTTAGTATCATGGCCACAGGAGTAGAGCCCGGCATCATTTGTTCACCCTGGCCTCTGGGCTCTGGTTCTCTACGCTGTTGTTGTGCTACGCTCCCTACAACACCCATATATTGGTTGAGTTGTTTCAGGCTGTTGGTAGATTTGTCCATAAGATTTATTTCCAGATGCTGGCTAAGCCCATCGTTTTTAAATGTGCCGCCGCTAATCATAATGTTGTCCCACATTTTTGCTGCGGCAGTAAGCGATACTTGTGTTAGGCTGTCTTTACCTGCATCTGCCTGCATTATGGAGATGATGTACTGCATATTCACATAACCTGCAATGGGACCGGTTGTAATTTTTTTGTAAAAGTCCAGTTGGCTGTTACCCTTTTTTGATACAAACTGATCAACGGCCGCCTGGTTGTTCCCCATAGAAAAGTATTGCTCATTGTAGTTAAAGAAGAGGGCTGTGTTGATCTGGCTTTTTATTTCTCCGCCCAATTTTTTGCCGGAAGCTACCAGTTTGTCAAAGGACGGTTTGTCGTTTACAGATGCTGCAAAAAAGATACTGGCCTGCGGTTGTGTGGTGCTGTCCTTTGCAAGGTCTGCCACAGAAAAAACCAGGTCACCCTTATTGGCTTTTATAAAATCATCTAAACTAAAACCAAGCATAGGTGCACCAAGGCTCACAAAGCCATCCATACCTGTTATTTTTAGAAACTCTTTCAATCCTTCGGGCTTAAAATTCATTGCCATAAATACAGCCACATCTTTAGCAGGCAATCGTTTTAGTAAGTCTTCATTGATATTGTTGCCGGCATTTTTTTTCCAAAAACTCGTCATTTCTTTATTGGCATAAAACATCAGGTCCATTTCAATTTTACCATTTTCAAAATTGGCCGTGCCTGTTGCTACAGCTCCCTGGGTAAGTTTACTCATATTAACCATGCTCATGCCTGGCATGCCCCCGTCTGCAGTGCTCAAGCCCTCAATGTTCACATAAAAGTGTAAGTCACCTTTGCCCGTTACAAGTTTACCAAAACGTTCGTTTTCACTCATGCTTGCGTTGGCAGCAAGGTTGTGCAATTGCGTAGCGGTGAGCAATTCGTTGCGGTCTCTTTTTGGAGTTGTCTTCGCAAGGCTGTCAATGTTCAGCTTTTTAAAAGCAGAATCCATCCATGGGTTTTCAGTGTGCCGCACATTATCTGTTGGGGCATCGGCCACCACAATAAATTTATTATTGTCCCATGATACGGTAACGTCGTCTGCACTTAGGTATTCTATGCCGTCTTTTTGAGTTGCGGCAGCATTTTTCAAAGACGCAGTGTTGTATGCTTTGAACTTGGCGGCATCTTTTATGCTTCCTTCAAAAGCTACATAGGTGCCGGTAGAGTCCTTCATTGCAAAAAAGATGAGGTCTTTCTTTATGTCAACACCGGTATTCTCAGGATTATCCAGCGCAGATTTGGCTATACTGCTTAGGGAAGTATCTGCATACATTTTTTGAAAAAATTCATTTTGTTTTACTTCTGCCCATGGTAATTTTTCGGAGAGCGACGCTGCGTTTACATGTACGATCATAGAGGCATCAGAAGGAATAAAACGCCCCTGGGTATTTGATTTTTTACAGGAAGCCATAAGCAGCACGGCAACTGATATCATGAAAAGCGCCGGTATTTTTTTTAGCAGCATAATAGTCGATTTAAGAAGTGATTCTGTTTAATTGATGACCTAAACTATTGCTTATTTTCCTTAAAGAATTCCGCTAAACGGATAAGCGGTATTTTTTGCTGAGCAGATGTTTGTAAATTTTTTACCACCGCTTCTCCCTCTTCTATTTCTTTGCTGCCTATGATAACAGCGAAGCGTATGTTTTTCTTATCTGCATATTTAAACTGCTTGTCTATTTTACCCGGTTCGTGAAAAATCTCGCAGGCAATACCTTGTGCTCTCAACAGTTGCATTTGCTGCAAGGCCAGCAGGCTTTCACTGGTACCCATATTAAAAAATAATGCAGTGCTACCTGCCTGCAGGTCTGCAGGAAAAAGCTCTAGTTCTTCCAACACATCGTAAATACGATCTACTCCAAAACTAATGCCCACACCAGGTATGCCTGGTACGCCAAACAAACCGGTAAGGTCATCATAACGACCGCCGCCGCCAATACTGCCCATCTTTACGGTTTCCGGCGCTTTGGCTTCAAAAATAATTCCGGTGTAATAATTTAAACCCCTTGCCAGGGTTAGGTCAAGGGAGATATTCGTGTTTTTCGTTTGGGCCAGTACGAAAGCAATTTCTTCCATCCCTTTTTGAGCGGTTTCGTTGCCGGTAAAAAGTTGCTGTATGGCTATCATCTTTTCATCATTGCTACCGGCAATTGCCAGGTAAGTTTCAATAATTTTTACCTGTGCATCATCAAGGCTTTTCAAAGCAAGTTCCTCTTTTACTTTGTCAATACCTATCTTATCCAGCTTATCAATAGCAATGGTGATGTCTATCAGTTTGTCGTTACCGCCGCATAGTTCGGCCAGTGCCGCCAGCAGCTTACGGCTGTTGATTTTTAAACTATAATCCCTTAGCCCCATGTTACAAAAAGCAGTGTGGTAAATGTTACAAAGCTCTACTTCATTGATGAGCGAATGGCTACCCACTACATCTGCATCGCACTGCGTAAACTCCCGGTAGCGACCTCTCTGCGGACGGTCGGCACGCCACACGGGTTGCACCTGGTAGCGTTTGTAGGGAAAAGTTAGTTGGCCATGGTTCATAACCACATAGCGGGCAAAGGGAATGGTGAGGTCATACTTAAGTGCCCTTTCCGTAAGCTCTGCAGTATTTTTGCCCTGCAACAACTTTTCAAAACCTGCCTTGGCCTTATCCGTATTTTTTGGATCGCTTAGGCCGTTATTTAAAACTTTAAAAATAAGTTTGTCACCTTCATCGCCATATTTACCCATCAGCGTATCCAGATTTTCCATGGCGGGAGTCTCCAGCGGTTCAAAACCGTAGAGGCGAAATACAGCACGAAT
>JBKJKD010000103.1:0-5775 GCA_046597635.1 Ferruginibacter sp.
GGAGAGAGGTTCAAAATATGTGCATTGGTTCCCTTCTTTAGATAAGGTATGCAGGCACGACTTACCATAAAAGTACCTCTTACGTTGATGTCATACATCAAATCAAAACGCTTAGGCTCTATCTTCTCTGTGGGAGTAAGGTTGATGGCCGAAGCATTGTTAATCAGAATGTCTATACCACCAAATTTTTCAGCAGCCTGCTCCACTACCTGTTGAATCTGATCTTCAAATCGAATATCACATTGCACGGCCAGCGCTTTACCACCTGCTGCTTCCATCTCGGCTGCAGCAGAAAATATAGTGCCTCCCAGTTTCGGATTTTCCTCTACGCTCTTACTGGCAATCACGATATTGGCTCCCTCTGCAGCAAGCTTCAAACCAATGGCTTTACCTATGCCGCGGCTTGCGCCGGTAATCAGAACAGTTTTGTTTTGGAAGGTTGTCATATTTGGAGAGTTTATGGGATGAAAAGTGAAAGATCAAACCTCTATACCATCTACATTTTAAGAAGGATAATACTACTTGAGTCATAGCACCAAAAAAACAGTTGCTATCACTAAAAGCGCAACGAGCTTTCACCTTTCACCTTTCACTTTTCACCTTCGCCCTTTCCACTTTGCCTTACGCCAGCGTTGCTTCGTGTGTGATATTTGCGTTTAGCAATTTTGAAATCGGGCAGTTCACCTTCGCATCTGCTACGGCGGTGTCAAATTGCTCCTGACTTATTCCGGGAATTTTTGCGCTTACCTTTAAATGAGATCCTGTAATGGCACCTGCAGCAGGATCGAGGGTGATGGTACAATCTGTATGAATTTCATCGGGAGTAAAACCAGCTGCATTCAACACAAAACTCAACTTCATACTAAAACAACCGGCATGAGCAGCTGCCACCAGCTCTTCTGGGTTGGTGCCCACACCTTCTGCAAAACGAGAGTTAAAGGAGTACTGCGTCTTATTCAGTGTGGTACTTTGCGTGCTCAGGTTTCCTGTTCCTTCTTTTCCGGTACCGTTCCAAACGGCAGTTGCATTTCTTTTCATGGTATATGTTTTATGAATGATTGATTAATTTCTGAAAATACTCCTTTTCATCAAAACCCAGTATTATTTCGCCATTAACTTCAATAATGGGTCTTTTAATAACGCTATTGTTCACTTGCATCAGGGCTATAGCCTGTGTGGCTGTGGCCGGCGCTGCAGCCCCTTCCTTCGCAAGACTCCTCCAGGTACTGCTTCTCATATTAAAAACGTCTTCCCATTGCGAAATACTGCACCACTCTTTCAATTTCGCTTCGCTAATCCCCTCTTTTTTATAGTCATGAAATTCAACCGCAATATTATGATCCTTCAACCACGTGAGGGCTTTTTTAACGGTGTCGCAATTGGGAATTCCGTATACTTTTAAACGCATATTTAATTTTTTGATGCTCCTTAAGTCGAAGTCAGCTGCTTACATAGGAAATTGTGAAGCCGGTATTTTTATCATACCAGTTGTTTTCATGATATGCCTTTGCTTGAAATCCTGGCTGGCTTCCATACCAACCCCATCTATAATATGGGTGAGGGTTCTTATCCGCACAGGCTTATCTGTATAAAACTCGTAGCCGGTCCGGCTGCGGTCCCAATAAAGTTCATCTGTGTTCAGGGTTTCTTTTTTTGTGTTGATGACCTTTACGCTGTCTTTTAAAAATACGATGTTCTCGCTCTCCCGATAGCGGCCATACATGGCCGTCATGGTGCTTTCAACTTTACCTTCCTCATTGTAAAAATTTACCTCCAGCGTTTTAGGAAATTCAATGTAAGTAACGGTATCCTGCACCCGCAACATAAGCGGCGAAGTGAGAATAGCTTTGGTTTTACCACCTGTGGTAAAAGTGAGGGTTATTACCTTTGCCTCTTCTACACCCAGCTTTTTAGTAAATAGACTTTTAACCTCCGCTTCATCGTTTTCGCATGCAGCTAAAAAAAAGCAGCCCGCTAAGAGGACTGCCCTGAAAACTTTATATGTATTAAGAAAAAGCAAGTGGTAAGTATTAAGTATTAAGTAGTAAGTATCAAGGCTGCACAGTTGCTACTTCTATATGTCGTCTAACAGCTGTCATCTAAGATCTGTCATCTAACAGCTATCTTCTAATCATACTTAGGCTTAAAGAACCAGCGTGCATTCATAGTAAGACCTATGCTGAAGCGCAAAATATTTTCCCGCAAGCTTTGGCTTTGTTTACCACCTCTGGTGCCCACTTCAATACCGGTATTCAGTAC
This sequence comes from Ferruginibacter sp., assembly GCA_046597635.1. Taxonomy (GTDB): domain Bacteria; phylum Bacteroidota; class Bacteroidia; order Chitinophagales; family Chitinophagaceae; genus Ferruginibacter. The sequence goes on from JBKJKD010000103.1 coordinate 2,260, forward strand.
AACCACTTCTCTCACATAGGCACTGCGTGCAAGAGAGGTAAGTGGTAAACCAGCGCCCACGGTAAGTCCGTAGTTAGGCCTGCTGTTATCATTTATCTTCACATAATCGTTACCGTAGTATATTCCAGCCCTGTATTTTACGAAGCTCCAGTATTTTGTGGCTGGAGTATTGTCTTTTGCAGGTTGGTACTGGCCACCCACTCTTATCATATAACTATTTTGTAAAACATCAGGTTGCTCATAGTAGCGATAATCGCTCCAATTGGTCAGCTCAAGGTCTGCCCCAAAAACGAGATTCCTTTTTACATAGGTAAATCCAACTCCGTAAGTAGCTGGCAATTTTACTTTGCCCACCACATCGTTGCTAAAACTCACTGTGTCTATGTTGATAAAACCACCATTGCCATCGTAAGCGATTGTTTCTTGAATCTCGCTTCGTTTAGCACTCAGATTTTGTTGCAGGTTGGCATAAGCTCCAAGGCGAATGAGGCTCTTTTTGTCTTTGCTCAAAATATCGTACTGCATACCAGCATTTACAAACACACCGCCAAACCTTGTTTTCACTGCCGAGTTGGACGGGTAATGAAAAGCAGAGTCGTTTTTAATTTCTCTCTGGGTTGAATAATCCTTGCTACCGAAGCTGTAGCCTGTACTGATACCTAAACTAAAATTGTTGAACTTGATACCCGTACTAACGTTGGCCTGAGATATGCCACCGCTACCTTCATAAAGCGTACTAATGCTATCAATAGCCGTTCGCTCACTGGTGTTTATTTTATAGTTTATCCTTGTCACCGGTCTCAATCCAAAACTTACACCCCAGAACTTATCTTTTTTCATCATTTTTTCAGATGCAATCGGAAAGCCAATTTGCAGGTAAGAGATCAATGTATTTACAGACTGGAATTTATCTGGAGAACTATTGCTCTTTAAATTCCTAATATCGATATCGGCACCAAGATCAAAGACTGTACTTCTTACGCCTCCCAAAGATGCAGGATTTATAAAATTGAGACTTTGAAAATCGGAATAGCCGGCAGCGATACCACCCATTCCACGGTTTACAACATTTTGATTGGGAACCACATCACCTACGCCATAGCGGGAGTAAGGAGAATTTTCCTGGGCAAAGACTACGGAAGTAATAAAAAGGGCAGAAAAAATGGAAAATGTTCTCTTAAACCGGGCAGTTGTTAATTTCACTAAGCGCATACAAACCTTTAAATAAAAAATGATGGTCGGCAAATATCTTGTATTTAAGTTGACTTGCAAAATAGGCCGAATTGCCCCCGGTTAAAACGACGTTAAAGTTGTTAAATTTTTGCTCATATTTCCCTATGAAACCCTCTATTTCATTGACTATTCCGAGGATGACACCACTTTGCAAATTGGTGTTAGTATCGTATCCTATGAGTGGAAAATTCCAATCGGCGGTGGCCAACGGCAACTTTGCTGTATAGTCATGCATCGATTTAAAGCGCATATCCATGCCGGGAGTTATGGCGCCTCCGAGAAACTGGTGGTATTGGTTAATAAAATTATAGGTGATGCAGCTGCCCAGTGCAATTACCAGGCTATTCTTCCCCGCAAAGTAGTGCACCGCTGCAGACACGAGGGCCAGTCTATCTGCACCTATAGATTCCGGTTTGCCCACTGGCGTCGTAAAATTGATTTTTGTAAGATGCGATATTTTGTGAAAATCAGTTTGAGCAGCCAAGAGGGCTTCTATGCCGGGCTGGTGGTTGATAACAGAAGAAAGAATGCTGTGGGCTGGTTTATATTCATCAACCAAAGCCTGGATGATTTCATCGCTGTCATCTGCCAAAAAGCGTTCCTCCTGCAGGATGTCGCCCTTAAATACCGCCACTTTTAAGCGGGTATTACCAAAGTCAAAACAAAGAGTTGTCATTAAAAAAAGATGGATTAAGAAAATTTGAAACCTTCGAGGCTTTTAAAATGGCCGTTCATTTTTATTTTGCCTTTCAGCAGATCCATATGCTCCATGATAGGGATCACCTTGGCGAGGTGGCGTTTTAAAAATTCCTGTCTTTGAAGTTCCTGCGGCAGTTCGAGCAAGCGATACTCCTCTTCGATTGACATGCCTGCATGGTGAGCTACATCAAAACTGTTCAACTCATCGTCGGGCTTGGAAAATTCTTTACTAATGTTCAGGCTGCTGTGCAGTGCTCGTATGCCTTTCAAAATTAATTTCATTTTGGTAGGGCTGCTCTTTGCCACATTGCCGGGGTAAGTTACTATAGCACCGCTGTACAATTTGCCAGGAACCTCTTTTACAATTTCCAAAATACTGAACACCTGTAAGCCTTCTGTTTTGATGTCCATCCGGTCGTCTTCATATTTTTTGCTGATCTCTTTTACCTGAAGCAGGGTGCCCATCTCCATCATTTTGCCGCCAATAACTGCGGGTATACCAAAGGGCTTACCGTTTGCAGAACATTCTACAATGAGCTGTTTATACTTTGGCTCAAATATGTGTAGGTTTAGTTCCTCGCCTGGGAATACCACAAGGTCTAAAGGAAATATGGGAATGAAATTGGTCATGTGTTACTGCAAAATAAATAAAACTAATTTTATCGCCCCATCTTAATCATAATTTTCCTGAACCTTTGCAAAATAAAGGATAGGTTGTACTCATAATATTTTTGCATGGTAACAATTCAAATCGAGAGGAGGTTAGGTAAACAAATGTTTCCATGTGCTTTTTACCTACTCTTTCTAGCCTCCAAGCAACATTGTAGCAGATGAAGATACTGGAACTAAATTTTGAAAGGGGCTGGCGTGGTGGCGAGAGACAAACCATCTACAATATACAGGGTCTTATGGCTTCGGGTATCGTCACACATTTGGTATGTAGAAAAAACTCGGCCTTGCACGAAAACGCACGCAAACTAGGCCTTAAGGTACATGCATTTGATTCTAAGTGGCGTATACTTTCTTTTCTGCTCAGCCAGGGTAAGCAGTACCAGGTTATGCATGCGCAAACCTCGCAGATACTTACCTACTGCGTATTTACAAAATTAGTTCATGGCGCCAGCGTAGTATTTACCCGCAGGGTAAATTATAAACAAAAAGGCTTTCTTACCCGTTTAAAGTACAATCATACCACAAAGCTGGTGGCCATCAGTGAGGCTATTCAACAAACACTAAAAGTTTTTTGCGGTAGGCAGGATATAGAAGTCATCTCGGATATTGTAGTGCCCGTTCCAGGCAACGATAACCGGATAAATGATCTTCGTCATCAACTCAAGATTGGCGACAAACACATCATCGGCACCACGGCTGCACTTACTTACGAGAAAGATCCCTTCACGATGTTGGCAGCCGTAAAGACACTCGCTGCCAGCAGAAAAGACTTTGTATTTCTGCATTTCGGTAGTGGCAACCTGGAGGAGGAATTTCGGCAAAAGATAGTTGCCGAAGGTTTGCAGGAGCATTATTTATTAATGGGTTTTGAGACAGACGTAGAAGCCTTATTGCCCTTGCTGGAAATATTTG
>JBKJKD010000329.1:0-13382 GCA_046597635.1 Ferruginibacter sp.
AAAGGCAAAAGGCAAAAGGCAAAAGGCAAAAGGCAAAAGGCAAAAGGCAAAAGGCAAAAGGCAAAAGGCAAAAGGCAAAAGGCAAAAGGCAAAAAATTTTATCGGTTGCAAAGTTACACAAAACTCCCTTGCCTTAAAACGAGCAACGACTAAAGCGCTGAACTCTTCAACGTTGAACCTTGAACTTTTGAACCTAATCAACGTATCAAAACTGTTGTGCCCTTTTGATCTATCTTGAGGTTGGTATCTGTATTGATGAAATTGAGTATCCACACATACGTACCCGGGTCTGCAGGTTGTCCCTTGAAACGGCCATCCCATTTGTTGGTCCAGTTGCGGGTAAAAAAGATGCGTTGACCAAAACGGTTGTATACGCTGAAGCTCAAATCCCTGGCCTTGTATGCATTGAGCGGATAGAGATAATCATTGATACCATCACTGTTAGGAGTAAATGCAGAAGGTACCGCAATGAAGCAGTTGTTAACCACTTTTATTTTTTGCGTAGCGGTGTCTGCACAACCAAACCTGTTGCGTACAATCAGGCGCACGGTTTCATCTCTTGTCAACGCAGGCACTGGATAAGTTTGCGGTGGCGGATTTTGGGCCATACTATTGCGCCCATTGCCAAAATCCCAGTTCCAACTTAAGATGCTGCCCTGGCTTTTGTTTACAAAAACAGATGGGTCATTGGGGCAGGCAAATTCCGGTCCTTCGAATGCAGCTACCAACAAATTATCAAATGATAGTTTTGCGGAAGCCGTATCCCGACATACCCCATTAGAAACTATCAGGGTTGTATTTTTATCAGCAAAATCTCTGTAAGTAATAGCGGGGTTCTGCAAATTACTGCTGGCCGTAGTTTCAAAAGTCCAGAGCCAGGTGTTTACGCCGTTGCGTCCGTTGTGATTGTAATGCACTACGTTTTGCTGGCAGCCGTATAAAATATTGTAGGTAAAATTTGCATTTACCGTGTCGCTTATTACAAATGAAATTGCAGACCCAGCTGGCGTTTGGAGGCTACATTCGTCTAACAACGTATTGCCATCGCTACCTGTTCTTAAGCGTATGCTGTATGTTCCACCAACTTGTATGGGCCCGGCAAGTTGTATACCAATACTGCCTGAAAGTCCGTTGGTACATGTGCCCGCTGCCGAAAGAATATTGACAGCACTTGGCCCGGAAACAATAAAATCGGTTCCATCTGCTGCAATGGAGCTGCATTGAATTGATTTGGAAAAAACAAGCCTTAGGGTATTGGGTGCACATCCCGGTCTCGTTAAACTGTCCATGGGTGTTGGGGCAATAATGGGAACTATCAACGGAATATTATCCCCAACTGCCACGCTGCGATCGCAGTAATCCAGCAAGGTGTTGTTGTCGGCTCCGAGTTTGGCAGTCACGCTATAGATTCCGGGTGGAATTGGATTTGCCATGGTAATAATGACAGAATCCATATCAAATCCGCCGCTACAGCCTATGCCAGTTGCTGAAAGAATGGTATTGCCCGGATCGTTGATAGTGAAATCTGAGCCGTTAGCAGCAAGGCTGGCGCATTTCATTTTCTTATTAAGTTTTACCCTCACCTGTCTGCTATCGCAGGAGGAAGTGGTCCTGCTCAATGCTGGCAAAACCGGATCTGTAATGCTGGCTGTGCCACCGGTAAAATTCAATGTATAGCCTGCTGTGGAATTACTAAAATTGTTGACCATCAATAAATACTCCCGTCCCTGTGTGATGGTGGGCATTTGATTAAAGGGGGAGTTACCGGAAGGATCACCCTCACAATGAACATCGCCGGAAGCGCCGGCCCTGCAACCGGTAGGAGAATTTGGAAACGGTGGATTGGAGTTGCTCACGCCGTATAAGTTGAGGGAAACCTGTAGTGTATTGTTCGTAAATACTTCGTTTGGATTTTTACCGGTGATGTCAAACAAACACCAGTCATAGTCATCACTGGCACTTAATCCGCTGATTAAAAAACCGAGCGTACCGGTCTGATAGCAGGTAAACTTATACCAGAATGCCCTGTCTGAAGTGGCGGAAATCGTGCAGCCCCTGATTGCGATGGGGCTCCCGGCGCAATTGTCCACCTGCTCCTGTCTAAAGGGAGTAGTGCCACAAACAGGAATGGCGCTGGATGGCGTCATGCCCGGCATGCTGCACGGTTGGGCTAAACCAGTGCTGTTGATAAAAAGCAGGGCGATGAGTATCGTAATGGTAATTTTATACATCGGGTTCAAAGATAATTAAAGAGGCCTATTGTGTTCAGTACGCTGCATACCATTCCTGTAAAACATAAGCAATTATAATAAAAGAGCAGAAAAGCCAATGGCTTTTGTATTTGTCCAGGAAACCGCTGTCGGGGCTGATAGCCGCCGACAGGGTTTGCACCTATCTTACTGAATTTTATTTTTAATCTCCTGCAATTTAAGCAAGGCTTCTACCGGTGTAAGTCTGTTGATATCGGTAGCTTCCAGCACCGATCTTATTTCTTCAAAAGTAGCAGAATGTGCATCAAAAATGCTGAGCTGCATTTTAGGCAGCGATAACTCTTTTACTTTTTCCTGTATGCATGCACCGTTTTTTTTAGGACCATCTGTTGCAGCAGATTGCCGGGTATCTTCCAATTGTGCTAATACTTCATTGGCTCTGTCTATAAGCGAAGCGGGCATACCAGCCATACGTGCTACATGGATACCAAAACTATGTGTGCTTCCACCGGCAGCGAGTTTGCGCAAGAAAATAACTTTATTGCCCACCTCTTTATTCGTGATGTGGTAATTTTTTATGCGGTCAAACTTTTCCTCCAGCTCATTCAGTTCGTGGTAGTGCGTTGCAAATAATGTCTTGGGTTTGCAGGGAGATTGGTGTATGTATTCTGCGATGCTCCACGCAATAGAAATACCGTCGTAGGTAGATGTGCCTCTACCGATTTCATCTAACAAGATTAAACTGCGGGAAGAAAGATTGTTGATGATGCTTGCCGTTTCGTTCATCTCTACCATGAACGTACTCTCGCCGCCGCTCAAATTATCTGAGGCTCCAACCCTGGTAAAAATTTTATCGGTCAAAGGTATTTTTGCGGCTGACACTGGTACAAAACTGCCCATATGTGCCATCAAAGTGATCAAAGCTGTTTGTCGGAGGATCGCACTTTTACCGCTCATGTTGGGCCCGGTGAGAATGATGAGTTGCTGGTTGCCGGAATCTAGTAAAATATCGTTGCTGATATAATGTTCACCGGGGGCTAGGTTTCTTTCTATTACCGGGTGGCGACTGTCTTTCAGCTCCAGCTCATCGCCATCATGTAGCAAAGGTTTTTTGTAACCAAATTGCAAGGCATTGTTTGCAAAGCAAGCGAGGTTATCCAGCACAGCCATCACATGGCCATTCACCTGCATTGGTGCAAGGTAATCTTGCAGCTCGTTCAGCAACTCTTGAAAAAGTTGCTGTTCTATCAATAGGATTTTATCTTCTGCACCTACAATTTTTTCTTCATAAACCTTTAGTTCTGGAGTGATGTAGCGCTCTGCGTTGGCCAAAGTTTGTTTGCGTATCCAGCTTTCGGGCACTTTGCTTTTGTGCAGGTTGGTTACTTCCAGGTAGTAACCAAACACATTGTTGAAACTTATTTTTAAAGAAGAGATACCGGTGATGGCCGCTTCCTTCTGTTGAAGTTCCAGCAAATAGTTTTTTCCGCCGCTGGCGATGGTTCTTAACTCATCTAACTCTTCGTGTATGCCGGGGGCAATGAGGCCACCTTTGTTGATAGCCGCTGGAGGATTCTCGTGAATTTCTTTAAAAATCTTGTTGAGGATGTAGGAGCAAGGGTTCAGCGAATCGCCGAGTCTTTTCAAATATTCATTGTTAGATGCCAGACAAAGCATTTTGATGGCTTCTGTTTGTTGCAGGCCTCTGGCAACTTGCAGCACTTCCCTCGGGTTTATTTTTTTCAACGGCACTTTGCTGGCCAACCTTTCAACATCACCAGCCAATTTGATGTGCTGGCAAATTTTGTTTCGCAGGTCCGTTTCTTTGATAAAATATTCCACGGTATCCAATCGCTCGTTGATGCGCAGCAGATCGTTCAGCGGCATGAGTAACCACCGTTTCAGCAAGCGGGCGCCCATGGGCGACACGGTGTTGTTGATGGTTTTTAAAAGACTGTTGTTGTCGCCAATCAGCTCCAGGTTGCGAATGGTAAACCGATCCATCCATAAATGATCGTCTTTATTAATTCTTTGCAAAGAAGTAACATGCTGCAGGTTGGGGTGTTCAGTATCTTTTAGGTAATGAAGGATGGCTCCTGAGGCTATGATGCCTGCAGAAAGATCTTCTACCCCAAAGCCTTTTAAACTGTGTGTGCCAAAGTGTTTGAGCAGGCTTTCCTGTGCATACACATCAGCAAAAATCCATTCGTCCAGCGTGTAGGTAAAAAAACTGTTACCAAAATATTCTTTGAATAATTTGGTTTTGTTGCGTTGAAAAATGACTTCGGCAGGTTGCAGGCTTTGCAGTAATTTATCAACGTACTCTTTATCACCTTCGGCAATAAAAAATTCGCCGGTAGAAATATCCAAAAATGCAATGCCGATGTTATGGTCTGTCATGTGCAGCGCTGCCAAAAAATTATTGCTGTTGTGTTCCAGCATTTTGTCGCTGGTAGCTACGCCCGGAGTTACCAATTCTGTTACACCTCTTTTTACGATTCCCTTGGCCAGTTTGGGATCCTCCAACTGATCGCAAATAGCTACCCGGTAGCCAGCTTTTACCAACTTATACAAATAGGTATCCAACGCATGATAAGGAAAGCCTGCCAGTTCGGAGGCATCGGGATTACCATTGTTTCGTTTGGTTAAAGTAATGCCCAGCACGGAGGCGGTAGTAATGGCATCTTGCCCGAAAGTTTCGTAAAAATCACCTACCCTGAATAATAGAATGGCATCAGGATACTTAGCCTTGATGGCATTGTGTTGAATCATTAAGGGAGTATCGCCAGCGGCTTTTGCCATAGGCGCAAAAATAGGATTTGATTTATGATTTATGATGTCTGATTTTTGATTTCAATTGATTCGTGGCTGCTTTTTTACAAATGAGGGAGATTATGTTATCGTTCAATGAGCAATGCTTGTCTCGACAGCATGTAGGGGCATAACTGTCAATGGTCATTGCTTTAATAAGCCTTAAATCAGGTCTGTATAAATTTCCTAAAAAATGAAGTGACTAATCTAAACCATCCATCCATAGCTCGCCGATCAACTCCTGGAATTCTTACATCATAGATCATACATCAGAAATCAGACATCATAAATCTATTTAGTTCTCCTGTTTGGTCAGAATCTCCTTTTTCATTTTCTCCCAAAGGCCGTCAAAGGTTTGGTGATTTTCATCTTTCCACTTGTTACTAAAGAATTTCATCTTTTCTTCCCGGTCTCCTTTGCTGAGTGCGAAAAATGCAGTGATGGCCTCTTTGTCATTGTCAAATGCCAATTGGTTATACCATTCTTTTAGTTGCTGCTCCTTTTTGATGTTGCTTTGTGCTATTTCAATTTCCATTTCTTCCCGTAGCATTACTTTTTCATCGTAACTGCCAGAGGGTAGGAGCGTCTTGGCAATCACCGGCATCAATTCTATCAACATCAAAATAAAAACAATCAGGTAATACCGAAACTGCAGGGCAGCGTTGTCTTTTAGCAAATTGCTCAGCGCTTCTATTCTGGTTAAAAAGCCATTGTTGAGGTAACTTACAAAATTGGCTTCTTCTATTTTGATTTTGTTATCAATGTTTTTCAGGCCGGCATCAGCACTGTCTATTTTTGCTTGTTCACTTTTAAGTAGTAGCTGATAAGCCTCGTCTAGTTTTTGATATTCTGTTCTTTTGGCAATGGCTATGTCTTTAATTCCAACTTTACCAGTGCCACCACTTCCGTCTGTTTCTTTCAAAAAATTATCCCGGGCAGCGTTCACTTCCCCATAGCTGGTGGCGATTTCTTTTTTGGCTGCTTCTTTTTTCTGAATAAATTCCTGTTTCTGTCCTTTGTACAAACTGTCTAGTTCCAGGCGCTTCGTTATTTTCTTTTGCTCATTGTCCAGCGATGTCTGCAATCTTATTTCTTTGTCGAACATGTACAGCACGGCAGGCTGCGCCATAAAAGTGCCCAGGGTAATGGCCATCAAACCCCGGAACAAAAGCGGCGTAAATTTTCTTTTGTTCTGCTTGGTGATACCTTTTATAAGTGCCCGGTCTATGGTGAGAATAATAAAACCCATGAAAATACCGAGCAAGATGGCAGCTATCAAAGATGTAACGATTGTGTAAAAGAAGTACGACCAGGTAAAGGTTGCAAAGAGCCAGGTGGCGAGTACCGTCATACCGATGATTCGGTAACGGTTGCGATCAACTACAGAATCTATTAATATTTCTTTTTCGGCTGTAGCCAGCCACCACAAAAAAGTGCTGAAGTCTGAGGGAACAAAATTTTCCCTTTGCGCTATAGCAATATTCTTTTCGTTCATGTAAAACAATTTACAGGTGAGGTAAAAATATTTCTATAGCTGAGTTGAGTTGAAGACTTGCAAATTATGATTTCTTTACCAACATCAAACGAGCTTTCCCGATGAATATTTTTTGCGGCGCTTACATTAACACTACCTTAATTAATGAGATTAAACATTGAGCTGCCAGATACGTCTATTACCTATCTTTGCGACCATAAAACGAGGTTGCATTTAGCCATAAAAACAAAACCATGACCAAATTATTCTCTGGATTATTGATGATGACGATGTTCTTTTTTTCTGCTGCGGCGCAGGTACCCAAAGGAATGGGCGCCAGTGACCCTGCTGCCAAAAAAGTCCTCGACGGGGTAAGTAGTAAGTTTAAGACTTATAAAACCGTGCAGGCTAAATTTAGTTTGAAAGTAGAAAGTGCGGCAGGCAAGAGCCTCGGCATCAAAGCTGGTAATGTTTACATGAAGGGTAGCAAGTACCGCATCAACGTTACTGGTCAGGAAATCTTCTCTGACGGCAGCAACGTGTGGACCTACGATAAAGCGTCTAACGAGGTAACCATTTCCCGCATTGATCCTTCAGCGAATTCCTTAACACCCCAGAAGTTATTTACTAATTTTTATGACAAAGACTTTTTGTATAAACTCAACGGTCCGGTAAAAATGAATGGTAAAACTTTGAAGGAAATTGAACTTACCCCTATAGATAAAACAAAGGCGTTTCATAAAGTGTTGGTTTATGTAGATAACAGTTCTATCAATACCACCAAGATTTTTGAAAAGAATGGCAACCGTTACACCTACAGTACTAACTCTTTAACTCCGAACGCTGTGGTGAGTGATGCTATGTTTGTATTTGATGCAAAAAAATACCCCGGTGTAGAAGTTGTTGACTTGAGGTAAAGCCCCCAAAAACCAAACCCCCTGAAGGGGGCTTAGAAAGATTTTAATATTTTAGAATGTTTTTGATTCCTTGAAGGTAAAGCCTTCAAGGAATTTTTATGTTACGGGTAAAATAAATTTGATTCTTTAATGAAGAAACTTCAAAATCTTTTTATGTCCCGTGTAAATCTTACTGTTCAATCTCCCCTTTAGGGGGGCAGGGGGATTCAATCTCGCCTTCAGGTGGTGGGTGCTTCACCCCACCGGTAAGATTTGTGCTGCAGGCCTGCAAGGTCAAGCACTCTGTCTACGACTGTGGCGGCCACTTCTTCTATGGTTTGCGGCTTGCTGTAAAAAGACGGGGTAGCCGGGCAGATGATACCACCGGCCAGTGTAATAGTTTCCATGTTTTTGATGTGCACCAGGTTGTAGGGAGTTTCTCTTGCCACACATATCAATTTTCTTCGTTCTTTTAAAATTACATCTGCTGCCCTGCTGATGAGGTCATCGGAAATGCCGGCTGCAATGCGTCCAAGCGTGCCCATACTACAGGGCACAATGATCATGGTTTGATACATACCGGAGCCGGAGGCAAACGGAGCACCGAAATCATGTTTAGTATATGTTTGTATACCGAGATCGTTGAAACTTTCGTTTTCCAATTCTGTCCGCCATACTTCCTTCGCATTTTCCGTCATTACCAGCGAAAGTGCTTCAACCTGAGTAGTGAGTTGCTGCAATTTCGTTAATAAAAGCTTTGCATAAATAGATCCGCTTGCACCAGTAACTGCTACTACAATTTTTTGCATCATTCTTCCGTTTATTATATGTAAGCTACTAAACAAATTATTTATGCAAAAGGTTAAGGGTTTTTTATACGGCTGCGTGCTGGCGGTAAGTGCATTTTCCTTTACCTCAGTGCCTAGGGAGCAAATTAATTGGCTTAGCATGGAAGATATGCAACTAGCCTATAAGAAAGACCCTCGCCCATTGCTGGTGGACCTATACACCAACTGGTGTGGCTGGTGTAAAGAGATGGACAGAACCACTTATAAAAATGCGAAAGTTGCTGCTTATGTGAACCAGCATTATTATGCAGTGAGGTTTGATGCCGAATCGAAAAATGAAGTGATTTTTAACAACAAGCTCTACACTTATAACAAGGAGATGAAGGCCAATGAGCTGGCAATGCACCTGAGTTTCGGGCAAATGGAGTATCCCACTACTATCTTTTTAACCAGCCCCGAGGGCAGTCCTGCGCCCTTGCCAGGCTACTTAAAACCCAAAGAGATAGAAGCACCCCTAAAATATTTTGCAGAGGCGAATATGAACAAGGAATCTTTCGTAGATTTTAATAAAAATTTTAAGAATGAGTGGTAGGCGCTGGAAAGGATACCATCAGGTTATTTCCTTTAGCAAATTCTCTAAATCCAATCCTTTTGTGTACATGAGCAAACTGCCATCTTCGTTGGTTGGCCAGATAGCCTTTGGTTTATCCCAATATAATTCTACACCATTTTGATCAGGATCATTTAAATACAAAGCTTCAGATACACCATGATCTGCAAAACCTGTAAAGGGGTAGTTGCCCTCACTTATTCTTTTATAAATGACGGCTAGATCTTTTCTTGTAGGGTAAAGGATAGCCGTATGAAATAATCCTGCGGTATGAAGTGGTGCTGGCTGAGCATTTTTGCTGTACCATGTGTTTAACCCAATATGGTGATGATAACCCCCTGCCGAAATAAAGGCTGCATCTTGCCCATACATGGTAGTTATTTCAAAACCAAGCAAGCCGCAATAAAATTCCAGGCTGCGTTTAAGGTCACTTACTTTCAAATGTACATGGCCAATATGGGTTTGTGCAGGAATGGAATAGTTGTTTTCCATAATTGAAATTTAGGGGTGATTTTTTATCCACGATACCAAATTGCCAATCACTTCTTCCCTGTTTATTTCGTTCATCATTTCATGTCTGCCATCTTTGTAGAGATGGTAAGAAATATCTTTGCAGCCGGCAGCTTTCCAGTTAGATATCAATGCTAAAAACCCTTTGCCAGCGAGGCCCACAGGGTCTTTATCTCCGGCAAATGCATATACAGGAATATTGAAAGGCATACTTTTAATATTCTCTTTGTTGAAAGCATCCTTGATTCCTTTAAAGAAATAGTAGAAATATAAAGCGCTGCATACAAACCCGCAAAGTGGATCGGCTACATATTTATCTACTTCTTCATTACTGCGGCTGAGCCAATCATTTTTTGTTCTGTTGGGTTTAAAGGCTGCATTGAATTTGCCAAAAGATAATTTGTCTATCAGCGTGCTTCGGTAGCGAGGCCCAAATAGTTTCATTTGCAGCCATGCTATAGAAATGCCGGCAGCCATTAAAGGATCCTGTTTTCCGTTGCTGGCAGAAAGGATCAGTCCATCTATTTGTTTGCCATAGATTTGAAAATAGCGCTGGCATATAAAGGAACCCATACTGTGGCCCAATAAAAATATTTTTTTGCCCGGATATTTTTTTCTTAGCCAGCCGATGGCCAGGTTTACATCTTCTACCTGTTGGTAAAACCATTTGTGATCTACTATGCCGAGGTTATTTGAAGTGGCTGCAGTTTTTCCATGACCAAGTTGGTCATGGGCATAAACGGCAATATTATCTTGTACTATCAGGGAAGCAATGGCTCCATATCGCTCTGCATATTCGGCCATGCCATGTGCAATGTGCAGAATGCAGTCAGGTTCTGTTGCCGGCAACCAGGCATACATTGGCATTTGATGGCCATCTGCGCAAGTGAGATTAGAGCTGGTTGGTTGCATATGTTTGAAGAGAAAATAGTGGAAACCCGATGAACTTATTGTTTGCCGGTAGTTTGAGGCTCTGGTAATAATTTAAACGTGGTAGCCACAAAACGACCTTCTACAACTTTGCCGCTAACGGACGCTTTTCTTACTTTATTGCAGAAGCCGTTATCGGCATGTGCATCTCCATGATCATCAATTTTGCTGCCATCTACAAAATAGGTGTTTCCATCCATTCGTACTGCAAGTTCGCAGTCATCCCCTTTCATCTTGAACATACACTCTCCGCAGGCAGCTTCCACTATTTTCAAACTGTCTGCGGGTTTTGAGGAGCTGATTTTTTCGGTTTGCGCATAACCTATTGTTGCGCCCACGCTAAACAAAAACGTAAATAATAAGATTTTCATACCAGTATTTTTTTGCAATAAAGTTAAAGTATTAATCCAGTAAGAATCTTACGATGCTAAAACATACTCCTGCAAAAAGTCCCATCAATCAGATGGGGCTTTTTAGGATCTACATTACTTCCGCCATATCCGGAATATCGGCAGATTTATACAAACCTGCGTCTAGTTTCTTTTTTGTTTCTTCAAATGCTATGAGTGTTTCATCAATTTCGTCAAAAGTATGAACTGCAGTAGGAATAAGCCTGTAAATAATATCACCCTTTGGGATAACAGGATAAACTACGATGCTGCAAAAAATATGATAATTCTCTCTAAGGTCCATTACCATTTGGGTTGCTTCCGGTACATCGCCTTTCATATAGATGGGTGTAACCGGGGAGTTAGTGTGTCCAATGTCAAAACCCCTTTCCTTTAGGCCGCTTTGAAGGCGTTCTACATTGCTCCATAATTTTTCTCGAAGTTCAGGCATAGTGAGCACCATTTCCATCCGTTTCAACATGCCTTCCACGATCATGAGTGGAAGACTTTTTGCAAATATCTGGGAGCGTACGTTGTACCTTAAAAAATTCATTACTTTTTTAGGACCAGAAATAAAAGCACCGATGCTTCCCATACTCTTTACAAAAGTTGAGAAATAAAGATCTATCTCATTTTGACAGCCCTGCGCTTCGTCGGCGCCTGCTCCGGTAGGGCCCATGTAACCAAAACCATGAGCATCGTCAATGAGTATCCTGAATTCATATTTCTTTTTCAGTGCTACAATTTCTTTCAAGATGCCCTGTTCGCCATCCATACCAAAAACACCTTCGGTGATGAGCAGGATACCGCCGCCATTTTTTGCTGCTAAATCTGTAGCTCGCTGCAACTGCTTTTCGCAGTCTTCAATATCGTTGTGTTTAAAAGCATACCGGTGTCCCATGTGCAGGCGAACTCCATCTACAATACATGCATGTGCTTCTGCATCGTATACAATCACATCTCTGCGGTTTACCAATGCATCTATACAACTCATGATACCCTGGTAACCAAAATTAAGCAGCATGGTATCTTCCCTGTTCACAAATTTGCTAATCACTTTTTCCAATGCCTCATGCTTGCCACTATTGCCACTCATCATCCTGGCGCCCATGGGGTTGCCCATGCCATACATCGCAGCAGCTTCCGTATCTATTTTTCTTACTTCCGGGTGGTTTACCAGCCCCAGGTAGTTGTTCAAACTCCAAACAATCATTTCCTTACCACGGAATGACATACGTGGCCCAAGTTCTCCCTCCAATTTTGGAAAAGCGAAATATCCATGTGCTCTTTCCATGTGTTGCCCCAGCGGGCCACCATCTTTCACTAGTTTTTCAAAAACATCCATTTTCTATTGATTTATTTTTTAATACCTGTTGCGAATGCGAAAGATTAGCGTGTGCAGGGTTGCGCACTTAACCTTCTAAAAACTTCGCAAATTTAAGGATTTGCACTTATATAAAGTAATGTAAACCTAACGATAAGCACTGCCACGTATAAGACAGTAGGTTTATATTTGCAAAAATCTATCATAAGTATGAAGAAGAAACCTGTCCTTGCGCTATGCTTTTGTTTCCTTCTATTAACCGCAATTGCACAAACCAAACCCGTCACCTCAGCTAACAACAACGCAAGTCTTGCCCGGCCAAAACTTGTAGTGGGCTTAGTGATAGATCAAATGCGGTGGGATTATTTGTACAGGTACTATCAGCTCTACAGCGCCGGTGGCTTTAAGCGGCTGCTAAACCAGGGCTATAGTTTTGAAAATACCCTTATACCGCATACGCCCACCTATACTGCCGCAGGCCATACGGGTATTTATACCGGTAGCGTGCCAGCCATTCATGGGATTGTGGGCAATAACTGGTTTGATAAAGAGACTAATTCCTATGTATACTGCACCAGTGACAGTACGGTGAGCACCGTTGGTAGTACAACAAACGCCGGGCGGATGAGCCCGGCAAATTTGTGGAGCACCACCATCACCGATGAGCTGCGATTAAGTAATAATTTTAAGAGCAAAGTAATTGGTATTTCTCTAAAAGACAGGGGAGCTATTTTACCAGCAGGGCATAGCGCCAATGCTGCATACTGGTATGACGATGCGGTGGGGAAATTCGTTAGCAGTACTTATTATATGAAAGAATTGCCTGCCTGGGTGAATGCTTTCAACCAGCAAGATTTGCCTGGGACCTACATGCAAAAGGATTGGAATACGCTATACCCCATAGAAAAATATGTGTTGAGTACTAAGGATAGTAACGCCTACGAGATTCCAATACAGGGAGAAACCGAACCCGTTTTTCCTCACAAATTATCGGGCATCGTAAAAGGTAAGTACAGTTCATTTAAGTATACTCCATATGCCAATTCCTACAGCTTCAATTTTGCAAAGGCTGCCGTAGATGCTGAGAAATTGGGAAGTGGAGAAGCTACTGACTTCCTGGCGTTGAGCATTTCTTCTACAGATTATATAGGTCACAGTTTTGGCCCCAATGCGATAGAGATGGAAGATACCTATTACCGCTTGGATAGAGATATCGCAGAGTTTTTAATCTTTCTGGATAAAAAAGTTGGAAAGGGTAATTATTTATTTTTTTTAACCGCCGATCACGGTGTGGCACATATCCCCGGGTTTTTAAAGGAGCACAAATTGCCTGGGGGTTATTTTGATGATGGTCCAATTGTGAAAGAATTAAACAGCAGTTTGTCCGCCACATATGGCATTGAAAATATCATACAGGGAGCCTTGAATTACCAGTTTTAT
>JBKJKD010000340.1:0-5535 GCA_046597635.1 Ferruginibacter sp.
TTTTATATTAGGGTCACAATACTTAGCGTTTTCGATGCTGGTTGGGTGCCCGGTTTCTTCCCTTTGATTTGTGAGAGATAAATTGTTCCTTTAGGCATAGCTACCGAATTTAAGAGAGCTGACAGAATCCGATAGCGTCACCTAAAGCACGAGGAACATGAAACGCTTACTGTATTGGTTAAAGCTAGTAACACTCACTTTATCGCTGCCCGCAATATCCTCTTGCCGATTAAAAGAAGCCAAACCGCCATCTGCAAAAATTATAAAAGATCTCGGCCTCAAGAGTGGTAATATTATTTCTTGTGGGCCACCTTCCGCAGAATTTGGTTCTGTAAAGTTTGAAACATCTTGTGGTGAAAAAGTTCAGCAGCAGTTTGACCTCGCCATTTCTATCTTACATTCTTTCGAATATGATGAGGCAGAGAAAGTGTTTGCAAATATCATAGAAACAGAACCTACCTGCGCTATGGCTTACTGGGGTGTTGCTATGTGCAACTACCATCCGCTATGGGCTCCACCCAACAAACAGGAGTTGGAGAAAGGCGCAAATGCACTTTCAATTGCTAAATTAATTAAGCAGAAAACAGCCAAAGAAAAAGATTTCATTCATGCCATGGATGCGTTTTTTGCCAACTGGCAAAACCTGGATCATCGCACCCGCTCCCTGCAGTACATGACTGCAATGGACAAGATGCACAGTGCGTATCCCGATGATAAGGAAGCAGCAGTATTCTATGCGTTGGCGCTAACCGCCACTGCAGAGCCTGAAGACAAAAGCTTTACCAACCAGCATAAAGCATACAATATTTTAACTGCTCTATATCCCGGTCAGCCCAATCATCCGGGCATTGTGCATTATATTATTCACAGCTACGATTATCCGGGCCTTGCAATTTCGGCCTTACCAGCGGCAAGAAAGTATGCAGCCATTGCACCAGCTTCTGCCCATGCACAACACATGCCGTCTCATATTTTTACCAGGCTTGGCTTGTGGGATGAATCAATAAAATCTAACCTCGACGCAGCTGCTTCGGCCCGTTGTTATGCAGAAGGTACAGGCAACAATGCTCACTGGGACGAGGAACTACACATGATAGATTACCTGGCTTACGCCTATCTCCAAAAAGGCGATAATACATTGGCGAGGGAACAATGGGATTATTTAAAAACCATCAACGAGGTAAAGCCTTATAATTTTAAAGTTGCTTATGCCTTTGCATCGGTACCGGCCAGGTATGTGTTAGAAAATAAGTTGTGGAGGGAAGCATCCCTACTCTCAAGTCACATCAAAGAAAATAAATGGATAGACTATCCGTGGCAAAAAGCCATCATTCATTTTGCCCGTGCCTTAGGTGCTGCACACATGGGTAATGCAGCCGCTGCAAGAAAAGAATTAAAAATTATGAACGTCCTCCATGATACACTTCTGCAGCAGAAAGATGATTATAAGGCCAACCAGGTAATGATACAGATGAAGACAGCAGAGGCTTGGATACTACTGAAGGAAGGTAACAAATCTGCGGCTCTAAACTTGATGGAAGTTGCTGCTGCATTAGAAGATAAGACGGAAAAGCACCCGGTAACTCCTGGTGAAGTATTGCCAGCCAGGGAATTGTTGGGAGATATGCTCCTGGAATTAAACAGGCCGGCTGATGCCTTGATAGCCTATGAAGCTACCCTGAAAAATAGACCTAATCGCTTTAATGCATTGTATGGTGCAGGCCTGGCAGCAGAGCGTTCGGGAAACAAGCAGAAAGCCGCAGGCTATTATAGGCAACTACTGAATGTGGCCGGCATGGCCAGGCCAGCGAGAATGGAAATTCAAAAAGCTAATAAATATGTAGCGAAGTAACGAACTGCCTGCCTAAATATGGAACATTTATAGCCGCCATAAAAAGCAAAAAAAGACCGGTAAAAACCGGCCTTTTTAAATTTTATTTTAATCTGCTCTTCTTTCTCTTGGAGCGTAGGTTCTCTTTCTGCCTTCTTCACGATTGCCTCTGCCTTCACCAGAATTTCCACCTTCGTCGCCGGCCCTTTTAAAACCACCGTCTGCTTCATTCATTCTAACCGTGCGGTTGTTGTAGCGTTTGCCGTCCAAAGCTTTGATCATTTTGCCAGCGTTCGCTTGGTCTACTTCTACCCATGTATTCATGTCACGGATATCAATTTTACCGAGTACTTCTTTTTTAAGATTGCTCTCGTCTAGAATAAACTGCAGAAAGCTTGCTTTGTAAAAGCCATCTTTGGTACCAAGGTTTACGAATAATCTTGTGAAGCCGTTGTCCCTGCGGTTAAAGCTGGTACGGTCTTTACGACTGCTATCATCTCTTGTTGCACCACCGTCAAATCTCTCACGAGAGCTGCGGCCTGCGCCAGGTGCATTGAGGTCTTCTGCGTTTTCGTAGTACTTTAAAAAGTGGTCAAATTCTAAAGCGGCAACTCTTTGCAGCACTTCTTCTTTGCTTACATTTTCAAATTTCTTCATCAGGTCTGGAAGGTAAGTTTCATAATCACCATTGGAAATATCGGTGCTGATTAACTTATCCATAAAATGGAAAAACTGTTTGCGACACACATCCTTGCCGCTTGGTATATCCAGTTTGTGAAACTGAGCATTCACCATTTTCTCCAGCGTTCTTATTTTGAAAGTTTCCCTGCTATGGCAAATAGACAAACAGATACCTGTTTTACCAGCCCTGCCCGTACGGCCACTTCTATGGGTGTATACTTCAATATCATCGGGCAACTCATAGTTGATAACATGGCTGATGCCATCTACATCTATACCACGTGCAGCCACATCTGTTGCAATAAGCAACTGTAGTGCTTTGGTACGAAAACGACCCATTACTCTATCCCTTTGTTGTTGGGTAAGATCGCCATGTAAAGCTTCAATTTCATAGCCTGCTTTAGACAATCTTTCGCTGATGTCTTGGGCATCCGCTTTGGTACGGGTGAAAATGATACCGTACATACCGGGGTTAAAATCAATGAGGCGTTTCAGGGTTTCATAACGGCTATGCGCAGGGGCTACAAAAAACTGGTGATCGATGTTAACGTTACCACTGTTCTTTTTACCAACTGTAATTTCTTTAGGATTTTCCATAAAGTTCTTGGCAATAGCCCTTACTTCTGGCGGCATGGTTGCACTAAACAACCAGATGCTTTCCCTGTTGATGGTGTTCTTCAACACAAAATCGATATCATCTCTAAAGCCCATGTTCAACATTTCATCGGCTTCATCTAACACTACATATTTTACTTTCTGCAGGTCAATGGCTTTTCTTTCAATCAAATCAATCAGGCGGCCTGGAGTAGCTACTACTATTTGCACGCCTCTTTTAAGATTGCGTATCTGCATTACAATAGATGCACCACCATATACTGGTTCGGCAGTTACACCTTTGCTGTGTTTGCAAAAAGCAACCAAGTCGTTAGTGATTTGTAAACACAATTCCCTGGTAGGACAAACGATTAACGCCTGCGGAAATTTATCTGCAGCGTTCATCAACTGCAAAAGTGGTAAACCAAATGCTGCGGTTTTACCAGTACCGGTTTGGGCAAGACCTACAAAGTCTGTAGTGCCGGACAATAGTACAGGGATAGCCTGTACCTGAATAGGAGTGGGTTCTGTAAAACCCAAATCTGTTGTTGCCTTAACGATGTTTTCGTTGAGGCCTAATGCTTCAAATGCATTCATTGTATAAATTTTTAAAATAAAGACCGGGCTGATGCCATTGCAAAAAAGCACATGTGGTCAAAAAAAAGGTTTTTGATGGTCACATGTTATGCGTCTGGCCGTTGTAGAAAGAAATTATCTAATGGTATCAACTGTTTTTGATACCTGCTGTCAACAGCAATCTGGGCATGTCATGTAATTCTCAGAAATTCTAAAATCGGCGCAAAGGTAGGGGTTTACAACTTATAAATAGCCATTAGTTTGAAGTTTGATGTTTGGAACTGGAGAAATGTTGCGAATTTTTTGTTAAGCAGTGAGGCTAATCAGAGCTTTTTAAACATTGGCATATATCTTGAAAATTAAAATCAAACTCTAGAAATTATGAAGATGAAACTCTTATTCGCAACACTTATTTTGGGCACCAGCGCAACCACAGTTTTGGCCCAGGGTTTTGAAGCCGGTATAAAAGCCGGTGCCGAAATTCACAAGATTGACGGCAAAGCTTTTGCCGATGAATTCAGTTATGGTTACCATGCCGGTGCATTTGCAAAATTGAAGTTTGGAAAGAAGTGGGGTATTCAGCCCGAGGTTCTTTTTAGTTCTGTAAAAGTAGACACGAGCAGCAGTTTCAGCACCGTGTATGATTTTAACAACGTTCAGGATGTAAAATTACAGTACCTAAAAATTCCGCTTTTTCTTACCTACAATCCCAATCCTTTTGTTACCCTTCAGCTAGGTCCACAGTATGGTATCTTGTTAGAAAAAGATAAGAGCCTTTTAAACAATGGAAAGGCTGCTTTTTCCAGCGGCGACTTTAGCATGGTGGGTGGTTTGCAATTAAATATTGCTAAACTGAGAATTTACGGAAGGTATGCAGTAGGATTAAATAACATCAATGATATAGACAACCAGGATAAATGGAAAAATCAAAATATCCAGGTTGGCGTTGGTTATGCTTTGTTTTAATTAGGGCCTTATTACTTTGATGGTTCCATCCTCTGCCAGTTTTACAACGGTGCTAGGTGAAGCCACTTTTAAATCATCCTGGCGGTGTTGCACTATATAGTCAACACCGTCTTTTATGGCTATATCTACATCTTCAAAAAATGACGGTGGCGGATAGCCGCTTATGTTAGATGAAGTAGAAACGATGGCCTTGCCGAAGATGCTGAGGAGTACCTGGCAAAAGTCATCTTTTACAATTCGTATGGCTATGCTACCATCTTTA
The DNA here is from genome assembly GCA_046597635.1 of Ferruginibacter sp. GTDB lineage: Bacteria > Bacteroidota > Bacteroidia > Chitinophagales > Chitinophagaceae > Ferruginibacter. The sequence goes on from JBKJKD010000340.1 coordinate 4,911, forward strand.
TTAATTAGATTCTTTGCCAGGTTCTGTGCCTGTTCATATATCACTGTTGTAGGTTTGTTGATGCCTTTGATGTAGTCAAAAATAACAGGCGTTGCTTCATTCGTATACTTTAAAATATCGCTCTCATCTGCAACAAGAATGATCATACTTTTTTCCTCACTCCTTTTTTTTAGGGCATAGATTTTATTCACGGCTTCCTCGTTCGTTGCGTCGCAGCCTATGCCCCAAACGGTATCTGTCGGGTACAAAATGAGCCCACCTTTTTTCAATACTGCTACTGCTGCTTCAATGTCTTCGTCAAATATCATGGTATCAGTTTTTTGTAAACCTGCATGATGGCTTCTGCAGTTTTTTCGGTAGAAAAATGAGCTGCATGGGCCAAGCCTTTTGCAGACATTGCAGCAGCAAGTTCTTTATCCGTTGCTATGGCCTCCATTCTTAAAGCCAGATCTTCGGCATCAGAAGGATCAATGTAGGCGGCTGCATCGCCACCTGCCTCTGGCATGCAAGAAACATTGGATGTGATTACTGGTAAACCGCTGCTCAGAGCCTCTAGTATGGGTATGCCAAATCCCTCGAAGGTAGAAGGGTAAATCATCGCCTCGGCCATTTGATAAATAGCCGG
>JBKJKD010000083.1:0-2969 GCA_046597635.1 Ferruginibacter sp.
ATTTCTGTGCACAGGTTGCTGCTTTTGATGGTACCCAGATTCTGCTGATTGCTCTTGCTGTTGGCCGCATCTTTATACAGCATGTATGGTGTGCCGGTTTCAATTTGACCGTCTAAAATGGCAAACCATAAATCCTGCGCCTTAATGGTTTTTCTTGCCTTGCCTTCCTGCTCGTAGCGGGTATATAATTTTTCAAACTCCTCGCCATAGCAATCCTGCAAGCCGGGTGCTTCGTTGGGGCAAAATAGACTCCACATGCCATCGTCTTCTACCCGTTTCATAAACAGGTCGCATATCCACAGCGCATAAAATAAATCCCTGGCACGCATCTCTTCTTTACCATGATTTTTACGCAGGTCTAAAAATTCAAACACATCTGCATGCCATGGCTCCAGGTAAATAGCAAAAGCGCCCTTGCGTTTTCCACCACCCTGGTCTACATAGCGGGCAGTATCGTTAAACACTTTTAGCATGGGTATAATACCATTGCTGGTGCCATTGGTGCCGCCAATATAACTGCCGGTTGCACGAATATTATGAATGGCTAAGCCTATGCCACCAGCACTCTGCGAAATTTTTGCAGTCTGCTTCAGTGTATCGTAAATGCCTTCTATACTGTCGTCTTTCATCGTGAGCAAAAAGCAGGAACTCATTTGTGGTTTGGGCGAACCTGCATTGAACAGGGTAGGCGTGGCGTGTGTAAACCAGCGCTCGCTCATGAGGTGATAAGTTTTAATGACCTCCTCAATATTATTTTTATGAATACCGATAGCCACACGCATGTACATATGCTGCGGGCGCTCCGCCACCTTGCCATCCAACTTAAGGAGGTAAGATTTTTCCAGCGTTTTAAAACCGAAATAATCAAAACCATAATCCCGATCGTAGATGATGGTAGAATCCAGCAGCTCGGCGTTGTCTTTTATGATCTCCCACACATCATCTGCCAGTAGGGGCAAATACTTGCCTGTTTTAGGATCGGTGCAGTTAAACAACAACTCCATGGTTTTAGAAAAACTCTTGATGGTATTTTTATGCAAGTTGCTCACGGCAATGCGACTCGCCAGCAGGGCATAGTCGGGATGCTTTACGGTAAGCGATGCAGAAGTTTCCGCCGCCAGGTTATCCAGCTCGGTGGTGGGTACCCCATCGTACAAACCTTCAATTACTTTTTTAGCTACATCTACAGCGTTTACAAATCTGCGATCCAACCCATAGCATAGCTTTTCTATGCGGGCTGTGATTTTGTCGAATTTTACGCTTTCTTTTTTTCCACCTCTCTTGATTACTTCCATCTTTGGTATTTATGATTTGTGATGTATGATTTATGATTTTTTTCGGATTGAGGAATCTGCATTTTCAGGAGACCTTCAATTATTTATGATTTGTGATGTATGATTTATGATTTTTTTCGGGTTAAGGAATCTGCATTTTCATGAGCCCTTCAATTATATATGATTTGTGATGTATGATTTATGATTTTCTTCGGTTTGAGGAACCTGCATTTTCATGAGCCCTTCAGTTATGTATGATTTGTGATGAGTGATTTATAATTTTCCCCCAAACCAGGGGCTTGTTTTTTTCTTGATGACTTATGAATATTTTTTATGCTTGATTTGTGATGTTGGATTTATGATTTCTTTTCCTTTGATAATTCTTTATTGTTTTTGGATGTTTTGACGGTTGCTACAAAAATGCTCACGAGTTCGTTTGCTTCTTTTATTAATGGTTTTGTTACCTGTTGGCTTAGTAGGTTTGCTTCTTCCGAAACTTCGAGCCAATACATAGACTCATCGGCTTCTTCTATAACAACTTCTATTTTATAAATAAAATCGGCTGTTGATTTGCCCCTGCAAGCTGCCCGGTAATTTGATCCCACTGAACCTGCCGACCTGATGAGTTGTTTGGCCATTTCGTACCCAGCCGCATTTTTAGGAAAACCTTCGCAGGCTTTTATGACTGCAATGTGAAATGTCTTGGTTCGTCTTTTCAATTCATCCTTAGTCATAAATAAAAACTTTATCAAACTAAAAGAAAAATCAATTTTTACAAACTCCCCAAAATCATACATCACCTATCACCAATCACCAATCAAAAATCTTAAAATACTCGATTCATAACGGTGTTGCCAAATCATAAATCCTAAATCATACATCACAAATTCTAAAAGAGCTGCAACCTTTACAGTGTAACCCAAATCATACATCATAAATCAGACCTCCTAAAAGTCCTCATCCATACTAAAAGCCTGCACCTCCTTATTTCCTCCCATCACACCCGACTTTTGATAATCGCCTACACGTTTTTCAAAGAAGTTCGTTTTGCCTTCCAGTGAAATCATTTCCATAAAATCGAAAGGATTGCTGGCGCCGTATTTTTTGGGATAACCCAGTTCATCCAGCCAACGGTCGGCTACGAATTCGATGTATTGTTTCATCAGGTCGGCATTCATGCCAATCAATTTTACGGGCAGTGCTTCGCTGATGAATTCTTTTTCAATTTCTACGGCGTCGGTGATGATGCCATACACAGCTTCCTGGCTTAGTTTGGTGTTCAGCATACTGTAGAGCAGGCAGGCAAACTCGCAATGCAGGCCTTCGTCCCTGCTGATGAGTTCGTTGCTGAAAGTAAGGCCAGGCATAAGACCTCTTTTCTTCAACCAAAAAATGGAGCAAAAGCTGCCACTGAAGAAGATGCCTTCTACGGCAGCAAATGCTACCAGGCGTTCTGCAAATGATCCGTTTTCTATCCAGCGCAAAGCCCATTCTGCTTTTTTCTTTACCGCAGGCACAGTATCTATGGCATGAAAGAGGCGATCTTTTTCTTTAGGATCTTTAATATAAGTATCAATAAGCAGCGCATAGGTTTCTGAATGTATGTTTTCCATCATTATCTGGAAACCATAAAAGCAACGGGCTTCCGGCAATTGTACTTCACTCATAAAGTTGACTGCCAGATTTTCATTTACT
>JBKJKD010000239.1:0-18353 GCA_046597635.1 Ferruginibacter sp.
TGGTGACGCTGGCTCCTACCCGACATTTTTCGGGCAGAAGCCTGCAAAGAAACAAATCGCTGTGGGCCTCTTTTATTTTGCAAACACCAACTCTAAAAATATTTATGGGTGGCGATAGTGGCTATGATACGCACTTTAAAACCATTGGCCAACAGCACGGCCCATTCGACCTTGCTATTTTAGAAAACGGTCAGTACGACAAAAGCTGGGAGCACATTCACCTCATGCCCGGCGAAATATTAAAAGTAGCCGACGAACTGCAGGCAAAAAAAATTCTACCCGTGCACTCGGGTAAATTTAAACTGGGCAACCATGCCTGGGATGAGCCGTTGCAAAATGTGTGGAGGTTGAAGAGCGCTGCCCAACTGCCCATCATTACCCCGATGATTGGAGAGGTTGTGAACTTGAATAACCCGCAGCAATTGTTTGGCGCATGGTGGCAGGGCATTAAGAAAGCCAAGGCGACAGCGGCTGCCGACCAAGGCGCATGATGCCGGTAATTTTTTTTCTTATTCAATAATGAGATCGCTGGATATTACTAAACGTTTTCCCATACCAATGCTGAAAGCTGTACCGGCAGTTATGGTGAAAGGGATATCCAGCAGGCACTGGCCACCGGGCAATGGATCTACAATTACCTGGCTGTTGCCCGTCAATGGATTCACAGGTCTGGCATTGTTGGTCCAGTTGTTACTGGCGCTCCAGTTGCCATTGCCAGAGAAAATATAAGTTGCCCGCAGATCTGACACGAAGTTCCTGATATCAAATGATCGCAATCGTTGCGGTACGGTAATGGGGAAACCCATAACGGTTCGCATAAATTTTTCATTGCTGATAAAGCCTGCATAACTGTTTCTGAAACTGATACCTTCTGCCTGGCCCATCACCGTAACATCTGGCAGATTAATGGTTCTTTTATTTCCATTAAAATAGAAACCACTGTTATAGGCTGATAACAACTGCATGAAGTGAGGGGCAGCTCCTGTTACCTGGTAACCCAGCAACACTACCAGTTGCTGGCCCGGTGCTTTGTCTGCAGCAGTAACCAGGAAATTGGTAGAAAGGGTTTCCACTGCAGTAGCAATGTAGTTACCCGCTACTGTATCGTTAATAAGGTAATGAGTGCAACTGTTGGCCAGCCAGCGTTTGCTAAACAGGTGTATTTTTCCTTCATCTACCAGCATAGCCTCACAATCAAAATTAGTTGCGTTGGCTGCGGTGGGCTGAGGAGGCTGAGGTTGGTCGTTATAACTAAACCTTAGAACGCTAATTGATGACGATGGAATTGTTGTTACAGAAAAACTGTTTTGATCAGGGATGGCCGTAAAGGGGAATTTATAAATAGTAAGATCTGTTCTTGCGCCATTGGCATTGTTGCCAAAATCGCCGACGTAAAAACTGAGCCCGTCAAAGGCAATATCTTCCCAATCTATATTGGATGCACCTTGCAGGTGCACCGTTTGCAGGATGCTGCCATTGGATGTATCAACCCGGTATATAGCCGGCAAGCCACCACCATCATTAAAACTCCACAAGCTGTTACCGGCCCATTGTAGTCCGCTTGTTTCTATAAGGGTATCGCTTAATGCAGATTTTATGGGTGGAGTATAGGCTGTAGTATTGTAGGTGCAACTGCCATTGTTTACCGTAGCGGATGCATTGTAATTATTAGCCATAGGGTCTGTGCAGCCGGGCACCTGCGCCGTTGCCATAGATGCAATAGCCAGTAAAAAGGTGATACTCATACTAGCAAACCGGTAGCCTCTTATAAAAATATTCCTGCTCATAACCCTATAAAAATAACGTAAAATAAAGTGGCGCTTTATAATTGGTGCGGGAGCTGATAGCTTAGTAAATAATTGAGTAACTATTTTTGACATGGCCTTCACTTCGAGCCATCTTTATGGAAGCTGTAAATTGAATCTTTAATTTCCGTGAACTGCCACCAAGGAAGCAAACATTTTAATAACGGCGTGGATCGATTTTATTTTACAACATTCTAAAGCGTGAAACCTATCCGGCTATATGGCTCGTTAAGGCCGCGGCCACGGCAAGAGAATGCCGACCACGGCGAAGTGAGGGTAATTCTGTGCCAACCACGGCAAAGGGAACTTTTGAATTACTTGACAACGAGGACCTGCTAAACCGGGAGAGACTGTATCACTACAGGCTTATTTTTAGTGAGGAGCTGTTAGAATTACTCGTTACATTAACACAAGACAACAAGATATCTGCGATAGAAGGCCGGGAGTGAGCATAGTTAACGCTCCTGCACAAAAGAGGTTATAATTTTTTATAACCCAAGTTGAAAAGACGAATTCTACTTAACAGTCACAACACCTTGGGTTGGTGTAATATGCTTTTCTGTCTTTCAATTTTCTCCCCAGCGGAATTTTCGCAAGCATACTATTCATTTCTTTAAGGGCTAACTGCGAAACGCCGATGGGGACAAATACCCTGCAGCTAAACGAGGCCACTGGCAGCATTTCGGGTGTTTCCTAATTTCATAAGGAGGCAGGACTATCGTACATCGGGGTTTCGCCGGCAATTCATAGTAGCGGAGAAACTTAAATTGACGAAACCCCAGCTGGGACAAATCCAAGCGCTTATTTTTTTAGCTTTCTTCAATCACAAGCACACTACCTTAGCAGCAACTGAAAAGCGCCCTTCCTCATCCAAATAAATTGTATGAAAAAAATAAGCTTGCTCTCACTCCCACTGTTGGCCCTCCTGTTTTTGCAGGCCACTCAAACGGCGCCGCAGCCAAACGAAGCCACCGCATGGATACGCATCAACCAATTGGGCTATCTGCCAGGCAGTGTAAAAACAGCCGTGTGGTGCAGCAAAGAAGATAAAAAAATAACGAGTTGGCAACTGATAGATTCTGCTACCGGCAAAACAATGTTATCGGGTAAACCCGGGAAAGCCTTTGGCCAATACGGCCCATTCGCTGCTACTTACCGCCTCGATTTTTCTGCGTATACCCGTTCCGGTAAGTACTATCTGAAAGCTGGAAATGCCAAATCGCCACTGATCATCATTGGCAACGATGTGTACAAAGGTTCTGCAGATTTTGCCCTACGCTATATGCGGCAACAACGTACCGGGTTCAATCCTTTTTTAAAGGATAGTTGTCACAACCATGATGGATACAGTCTTTACGGCGCTGCAGCAGGCCTGCCAGACAGTACTTACATAGATGTAACCGGCGGCTGGCACGATGCTTCCGACTACCTGCAATACAGCACTACCTCCGCCAACGCTGCTTATAATTTAATGCTGGCCTACCGTGATTTTCCGGCCGTGTTTGAAGACCACTACGCCGCCAACGGATTGGCAGGAAGCAACAACTTACCCGATATTGCAGATGAGGCCAATTGGGGATTGCAATGGTTGCTAAAAATGTTTCCGTCTGCCGACAAAATGTTTAACCAGATAGCAGACGACCGGGATCATATCAACATGCGCATGCCGGCGCAGGACAGTCAATTTGGGCGGGGTTATCAGCGACCGGTTTACTTTGTGAGCGGCGAGCCACAGCAGCGTGGCAAGTTTATGAATGCGAGCACCGGCACAAGTTCTACCGCCGGCAAATTTGCCAGCGCATTTGCCATGGCCTATAACCTCAAGATTACAGACGATTATAAAGTGTTTTATGGCAAAGCCATGGATGCCCTGGCCTATGCCAAAAAGAAACCGGGCTTTAGCCAAACGGCTTCTGTAAAATCGCCTTACATCTACGCAGAAGAAAACTGGGTAGATGATATGGAATTGGCCTATGCAGGCATTCACCAAATGCTTTTAGAAAATGATAGCTCCGCAGGCAACGGGCATTATTTGTGGAACGCAGTTGCCTACGCAAAAAAAGAAAAAATAACGCCCTGGCTGGGTGCCGATACTGCTGTACATTACCAATGGTACCCTTTTGTAAATGCCGGCCACTACGCACTCTTACAACAATTGAAAACCGGCAAAGGCTTTCCGCAAAAAGCTGCGGGCTACAGCAGCGACCTGCTGAAAAATTTTGCAGCCAACGAAGACAGTATTGCACAATATTACCGGCAGGGCATTGTGCAGGTGTGGGATAAAGCCAAAAGCAATGCGTTTTACCGTGGCGTACCTTTTATATGGTGCAGCAATAATTTGACCGTTGCCTTTGCGCAGCAATGTTATTGGTACCGCACCCAAACCGGGGATGAAAGCTTTGCTGCCCTGGAGCAAGCGAACATTGACTGGCTGCTGGGTTGCAATCCCTGGGGCACGAGCATGATTTACGGTTTGCCTTCCTGGGGCGATACACCTACAGATCCGCACTCGGCCTTTACACACATAAAAAATTACCCGATAGATGGTGGCCTGGTGGATGGGCCGGTGTATGGCAGCATCTACAATAACCTGATTGGTATTCAATTAAATGCTCCCGATGAGTACGCCGGCTTTCAAAGCAAGCTGGCTGTGTACCATGATGATTATGGTGACTACAGCAGCAATGAACCCACTATGGATGGCACAGCCTCGCTGGTTTATCTGCTCGCTGCGCAGGAAGCAACCGGCTTAACAGCAGGCAAGAAGGTAATGGAAAAAATTCCTTCAAAAAATCAAACAAAAAAACAGGGTGCCATCATAAGAGGCGACAGTACCTCCAAAAAAATGGCGCTGGTTTTTACCGCCGATGAATTTGGAGATGGCAGCGAAACCATCATCAACGCTTTGCAAAGAGAAAAAACAAAAGCCTCTTTTTTTTTGACCGGTCGCTTTTACAATAATAGAAAATTTAAATCAACCATTGCTGCCCTTTCAAAAAACGGACATTACCTGGGCGCACATAGCAACGATCATTTGCTGTACAACGACTGGCAAAAACGAGATAGTCTGCTGGTAACCCGCCAGCAATTTGAAACAGACCTTGCTAAAAATTATGAGCGGATGAAAGCCCACGGCATTGACAAAAAACAGGCAATGTTTTTTCTGCCACCTTATGAATGGTACAACGATAGCATTGCTTCATGGACGGCACAACTCGGTCTGCAACTGGTCAACCACACACCCGGCACGCTAAGCGCTGCAGACTACACCTGGCCAGCTTTAAAAAATTACCGCAGCAGCGAAACGATTCTGCAATCCATCAAAAACTTTGAAGCCTCCTCCCCCAGTGGCTTAAATGGATTTGTATTGCTACTGCACCTGGGCACAGACCCCGCCCGAAAAGATAAATTTTACCCCTACTTATTTGAGCTTTTAAAATGGTTGAAGGAAAAGGGCTACGACCCTGTGCGGATTGATGCGTTGCTCGGGGCTTAACAAAGACACTTTCCGTGGAGCTGGATCATCGCCGGCAATTTTCTCTGGTGCAGCAACTTAAATAGGCGAAAACCCGCTTTAATAGAAACTTCTGGATTGGTCGGTGTGGCTCGTCCCTAAGCCGAAACTGCGGGAAGAATGTGCCGACCGTGGCGAACACAAAGTTACCTTGCCACTTTTTGCTGGCCGCCCTACGACTGACAAAATGAAAAGTCATATCTTAGGCTAAATTACCCTATCGATGAAGCACAACTTACTAATTGCAGCGGCTTTCCTCTTTGGCAATACGGCCATACATGCACAGCAGATTGAGTATGAAAAAAGTTTGGAGCGTGCACAAGCAGCGGCAGCAAAGCAGCAAAAGCCCCTGGCTATATTAATAACAATCGACCCTCCGGTAACTACCGCCGATTTTGGGAAAGGCTTAAAAGATGCTGCGGTAATTTCAAAATTCAATACGGCATTTATTAATTATAAGGTGCCAAAAAATGATACGGCTATCACAGGTAGCCTTATCCGTGATTTTAAAATTTTCCGTTTCCCTGCATTTATTTTCCTGGATGCCAAAGGCGGACTATTGTTCAGCGATATTGCCTTTGTATCGAGACCCGAACTTCTGCTGACAATGGCAGATAAGGCTATTGCTGCTTCCAAAGAAATGTCGTTAATAGATTATGCTCAGGCTCATGCATCCGGTGATTCCGGCAGAAGTTTTTTAAAAAAGTATATTACCAAAAGGCAGCAGGCAGGATTGAATGAGAATGCAGATCTTATTGAAAAATACGTAAACAGTTTAAACATTACCGACCTGAACAGCTATGACGAAGTGCTGTTTATTTTAAAAGCCGGACCTGTAGCAGAAGGCAGGGCATATAAACTGGCCAATACCAATAAAAATATTACAGACAGTATTTTTAAAACCCAGCCGTTGGCAGAAAGGGTGGCCATGAATAACAATACCATTAACAACACCATGAAGAAGGCCATTGCAGCTAAGGATATTAAGCTTGCCTACGCTGCAGCAAATTTCACCCGGGGCACCTGGAGCAGCGATCCGGCTACAGGGCAAAAAAACTGGCAGTTAAAAATCATTCAATTTTATAAAGGGATAAAAGACACTGCCAATTATTTACTGCAGGCTGCCAGTTATCACGACCGCTATTATATGCAAATAAGCGTGGATTCTATTTTGAAAAAAGATTCATTAAAATATGAAATGGCCAAAAACAATGCCATGCAAAAAGCAGCCATCGATAAGGTAAATGACAGTACCATCAGAAAGACTTTTACAGTAGCCTATCCTAAAAATAATATTACCGCCGGAGAACTTAATAGTGCGGCCTGGAGTTTTTACAGCATGGCAACCGGTAATGAAGCTTACCTGTTAAAGGCCATGAGCTGGAGCAAACGTGCTGTAGAGATGGAGCCTTTGCCTGCCTATTATGACACTTATGCTCACCTTCTTTACAGATTGCGGATTTATGAAGAAGCGGAAGCCATGCAAAAGAAAGCGATCGAAGTTTCTGGTGGCTCCAAAGAAAGTAGCGCAACTTACAAAGCTGAATACGAGAAAATGAAAAAACGAAAGTTGTAGAAGGAATAGATTCTTCATCGCCGTTTTTACTGTCTTGACGAACAACTCTTGCAAACTTGTGAGCTGTATCGAAAAATGTCAGACCTTAAACGCTCGTCCGTCCCAGCGGGCAATCAGTGCAATTACAGAACTTAATTCATTAGGAGGCCCAACTCTTGCAGAGTAACTTTCGTTACTTCGATTAAAGTCAAACATTTCTTTTTTGTAATTATCAAAATTCGAATCAACCTTTTTCTTTGACATAAAGTAGTAGAGTGCTCGTTAAAAATTACAGCTATCGGGCGGGTATTTATGGAGGATGGGGATTAACCAACCGTCCGCCCGTAATCTAAGATGAAAATTGTACAAAAAAGATAAGAATAAGAACAAATGCCCATTAAAGATTTTCAGCTCGAACTACAGCTCAGATATGCACGAAAGTTGATGATTAATTCGTCAGCCCATCTTGCATAAATACCTATGCTGCCTGCTGTTGTTTTAATTTGGTGTAACCCAACCCTTATCTTTAGTCGTTGTTACGATTTCCCTTTTTAATTCTTTTCCAGCTTTGTCAGTCCAACGATATAATACTTTGTGGTATGTACTGTCTAGGTATGTTGCATAAAACATCTGTCCATTTTTAAGCCATTTTTTTGTTGGAAAATCTTCACTTCCTTTCCAAGTAAAATATATCTTCATAGTGTCGCCATTAGGTTCAAAATAATAGATATGGTCGATGAGTGTATCATTTTTATATTTCCCTAAACTATATAACTCCCCAGAGTTATAGAAATTCTTAAAGACGCCGTTTTTTTTGCCATCTTTATAAGTATAAATATCTTCCAATTTTCCCGTGCTATCATTATCGTATAAATTAACTGAACCATTAGCTACACCATTTCTATTTTCAAAACTTTGGTCAAGGTTACCATTACTAAAATATTTTAGAACTTTTCCGTCACAACAACAAAAATCAAGGTCGCAAGGATTTGTTATACTGTCTACTTGTTTTAAACTTCCGTTCTCGTAATAGCTGAGTTTTAAGTTAACAAATTTGTTGTTTTCAACTATTCCTTTAAAAGAGATTTGTCCATTTTCAAAGTACTCGATAATTGTATATTTTGTCTTGTCGTCCTTGTCAGGATAAATTTTCTCTTCTCTGACTTTCCCATTTGGATAAGTCTCAATTACTTTGCTGTGTTCAGTTTTACAACTGAAAAGTAAACTCAGGGTCAATATAGTTAGAAGGTATCGCATTTACAATAACAGGCAATCCATCGTTAGGCGCAGGTTTGGCTTTTCCCAAAGTTTAAAACACCTCTACAAGTTCGGTTGCTAAAGATATAGAGAAAAGAACACTAAAAAACCCAAGTTTTACGCCCCTTTCTTTCCGATTATTTTATCCTGAGGCTTCCGTTTTTCCCGACCTTTACCCCATGCCGATATTTCTTTTTATCATTTTTACGCTTGGTGTCCTTGTTTATCTTTTTATACGGCTACCGCAATTTGGCCGGCTGCCCTCGGGCGAGCGACTGCAAAAAATACAGCGCTCTGTCAATTATAAAAATGGCAGCTTTAGCAACCTTAGCCACACGCCAGCTTTTACAAACGGCGCCACGGTCGGTAGCATACTGCTACGTTTTATTTTTGGCAACACAAAACGGATGCGCCCGGTGGGCATCTTGCCTTCTGTAAAAACAAACCTGCACAATCTGCCTGCCGGGGAAGATGTGTTGGTATGGTTTGGCCATTCGTCTTATTTTATGCAGGTGGCAGGTAAAAAAATATTGGTAGATCCTGTGCTCAGCGGCAGCGCCTCTCCCCTGCCGGGCGGCACCAGGGCTTTTGAAGGAACCGACATTTACAAACCTGCCGACATACCCGCCATAGATTTTCTATTTATATCTCACGATCATTGGGACCACCTGGATTATGAAACCATAAAGGCACTGCAACCAACAATCAAAGAAATTATTTGTCCGCTGGGCGTGGGCGCACATTTTGAATATTGGGGTTTTGACAGCAATAACATTTATGAAAAAGACTGGGGCGAAAGCGTTGACCTCGGCGATGGCTTCCTTGTGACGCTGGCTCCTGCCCGACATTTTTCCGGCAGAAGCCTGCAAAGAAACAAATCGCTGTGGGCATCTTTTGTTTTGCAAACACCTTCACTCAAAATTTTTATGGGTGGCGATAGTGGCTACGACGATCACTTTAAAACCATTGGCCAACAGCATGGCCCCTTCGACCTTGCCATTTTTGAAAACGGGCAGTACGACCAAAGCTGGAAACACATTCACCTGATGCCCGGCGAAATATTTAAAGCAGCCGAAGAGCTACAGGCCAAAAGAATTTTACCGGTGCACTCAGGCAAATTTAAACTGGGCAACCATGCCTGGGATGAACCCTTGCAAAATGTGTGGGAGTTGAAGGGCGCTGCCCAACTGCCCACCATTACCCCGATGATTGGAGAGGTAGTAGATTTGAACAACCCGCAGCAATTGTTTGGCGCATGGTGGCAGGGGATTGAATAAACAGGGCTACTTGTTTGTGTGCAATTGCCGGCAAAGTGTATAATCCCAGCTTTAGTACCGGTTCCACGCAAATACTTCGTATCAATTGCCAGCCAGTATCATGCCTTCCTTTTAAATTTCTCATGTTTAATTTTTATTTAAAACACAACGCTTTTTGCACAGGCGACTCCTACGGAGTCTACGAAAATTATTGATGTGGATATTTCTACAAAGAGGTTGCTCCCATGGAGCAAATACCCTCGCTCCCTCTTTTGTAATTTTGTTACCAGCCAGCATCATGCTTCCCTTTTTAATTTTGCATGTTTAACTTTTATTTGAAACACAACGCTCTTTGCAAAGGCGACTCCTACGGAGTCTGTGAAAATGATTGATGTGGATATTTTTACAAAGAGGTTGCTCCCATGAAGCAAATACCCTCGCTCCCTCTTTTGTAATTTTAAAATAGTTTCAGTAGTCATTGCTGACATTTATTTGCAAACCAATTTCAGGAAAGCTGACCTTTCACCTCAACCCTTGGCCTTTTATTTTTTACCCTTCCCTTCCCTTCCCTTCGGGCCGGGCAGGCTTTTGACTTTTTACTTTTTACTTCCCCACAAATATTCTTTTCCTTCAAATAAATTGAATAGTTTTGCTAAATAAGTTAGCAAAATAAAATGCTCATCCTATTTCAAAATATTACCCATGACCATTGAGACCATCACCGAAACCCCCGCTGTTGTTAGCATCCTTAGTTACAATGCTGGCATTCCCGCAGGCTTTCCTTCGCCGGCGGCCGATTATCTGGAAGAACGCATAGACCTGAACAAGGAATTGGTGCCAAGGCCCAACTCTACTTTTGTGGTGAGTTGCCAGGGCGATTCTATGATCAATGCCTTTATACCTGCCAAGGCAAAACTGGTGGTGGACCGTAGCGTGAAACCACAAAACGGCTCTATTGTGGTGGCGGTGTTAAACGGAGAATTTACCGTAAAATATTTGCGCAAAAACAAATACAAGTGCTGGCTCGTACCGGCCAACAGCAAGTACACCGAAATAGAAATCACCGATGATATGAACATGCAGGTGTGGGGCGTGGTAACCAATATCATCATCAACCCAACGGATGTAAAATGTATGCATTAGTAGATTGCAATAATTTTTATGCCAGCTGCGAGCGCTTGTTTCAACCGCACTTAAATGGCCGGCCCGTAGTGGTGCTGAGCAACAACGATGGTTGTGTGATTGCCCGCAGCGACGAAGCCAAAGACCTTGGCGTAGTGATGGGCACACCTGCTTACATGTTCGATGATTTTTTTAAGAAACACAACGTGGCGGTGTACAGTTCTAACTATACCCTCTATGGCGACATGAGCGACCGGGTGATGACGATACTCGCTTCCTTTGTACCACAGCTGGAACTGTATAGCATAGATGAAGCTTTTTTAGACATGAGTCAACTGGCCTATACCGACCTGCTCACGCTCGGTTTAAAAATTCGTACCACCGTAATGCAACACACGGGTATACCCGTTACCGTGGGTATAGCGCCCACAAGGGCACTGGCAAAAATGGCCAATCGCTATGCTAAAAAAAAGTATAAATCTCTGGGTGTGTTTTATGCCGCCAACGATAAGCTGCTACAGGACATGCTGGAGTTTACCGAGGTAGATGGCATTTGGGGCATTGGGCGACAGCACAACCTAATGCTGCGCAATAAAAAAGTGTGCACAGCAAAGGAGTTTACACAATTGCCGGCGCAATGGGTGCGGCAACACATGAGTGTAGTGGGCCTGCGCCTCTGGAATGAGTTGCGTGGCACGCCATCTTTTGAATGGGAGTTTACGCCGAAGGCTAAAAAAAATATTTGTACGAGCCGCTCGCTCGGGAAGCTCACCAACAATTATGGCATCCTCACAGAAGCCATCAGCAATCATGCGGCGGCATGTGCCCTTAAGCTGCGTAAACAAAATAGTGTTTGTAAAAAAGTGCAGGTATTTATTGCTACCAATCCGCACAAAACGGAGCAGCAACAATACAGTCATTCCATTACGGTAGAATGTGCTACGCCAACGCAGCTCACCGGCGAAATTATTGGCTATGCGCTTAAAGGTTTGCAAATCATTTTTCAAAAAGACAACTACCTGTACATGAAATGTGGTGTGCTGCTGCTGGATGTAATACCGGCCAATGCGGTACAGGTAAACCTGTTTGACGCAACCGACCGGGAGAAAGATAAAAAAGTATTGCTGGCTATGGATGCCATTAACAGCGTGATGGGAAAAGATGTAGTGCGCATGGCAGTGCAACGTTTTGACAAACGCTACAAATTGCGGGCAGAGCATTTAAGCAAAAGATACACTACCCGCATGGATGAAATTTTAAACATACAAATCTGATGCTGCAACCCTTCTTAAAATTAGAACAGCTTTTTATAGACAAGCTGGTAGAGCTAAAAAAGTTTTACCTCGTGTCTCAATCCTACAACCGCCACCACGATCATTTTAACGAGCACAACAAGCCGGGTATTTTATTGAGCGATTACGATGATGCCGGGCTGGCAAAAATTCACCTGAATGCAGTGAGCCACGATGCGTATGCTGCCATACTGGACCTGCGCAAGCCGGCACATTACCACAAGCTGCAAGCTATGATGAAGGAGGAACAATACGAATTGTATTGGTGCATGGTAAAAAGCGCAGCAGCTTTAAAGAAGCAGCTGGATGCGGGTTACAAAGCCAGGATAAGAACATGGGTAGAAAAGAATACCACCTGGAACATAAAGGCGAGCGACCAGGTTTTAACACAATTCGAGGTACGCTTTGGCGAACTCTTTCTAATTTTGAAATGGCGAACGCAAAAAGCTTCGCTTAAATTTGAAGAAATAGAAAGATCCTGATTATGTGTTACGATATTTCCTTTACCATTAATGTAAAACAACTGTCCGATTATTTTCCCGACCTGGTTTTTGACGACCAGATACAATTTGATTTTGAAAAGGCCGTGCATATTCTCGGTCATGCTTATGGCCTGCATCCCATCATTTATAAAAACAAAGAAGATGAACAACTTCATTGCAAACTGATGGAATGGGGTTGTATACCTTTTTATGTGCAGGATGGCAAGACTTACGCAAAGCAACGGGCCAGCATGCTGAATGCACGCAGCGAGCGGGTGCTGGTAGACAGCAAAAGTTACTGGTATAAAATTCGCAACCGCAGGTGCCTCATACCCATGACCGGCTTTTACGAACACCGCAAAGTGGCCGGCCTCACTAAAAAAGTGCCGTACCATATTGGTTTAAAAAATCAACCCATGTTTTTTTTACCGGGTCTTTACTCTGTTGCGAAACTGCCCGATGAGCAAGGCGAAGTGCAGGAAGTATGGACCTTCACGATACTCACCCGCAAGGCCAACGCAGTGATGGCGCAGATACACAACTCCGGTGATAATGACAACCGCATGCCGCTGATGTTGCCGGTTGCCCTCAGCCAGCAATGGGTAAATGATGAGCTGAGTGAAGAAGCTTATAAAACCATCCTCGATTATGAGATGCCGGCAGATGAATTAAATTTCTATACCGTAGATACCATTCGCTCGCCGAAAGAACGGACAGATGGCAAAGCAAAAAATGAGTTTTTTGCGTGGGAGAAAGTGCCGGATATAGTGCTATAGCAAATGTGCAACAAAAGCGTGATGGGTGGCTTTGTAGGGATGAGCCTGGTAATGCAACTAAAAAGCAATTTAAAAATGCCTTATCATTAAACTAAAATTATTATGAAAAATATTGCCATTTATTTAACCCTGTTTATTGGGCTCAGTGCAGCAAATGTATCCTGCAAAAAGGATAGTACAGACAACACGGTAAGACAAACAATTACTGAAACTTTAAAAGTTAATCAATCCTATCAATTTGACTTAGGAAGGTTTGGCCGTGAAGAAGGAGCTTCCATTTCTAAACAAGCAACTCATTATTCAAATAGTTCAGTTGAGAGAGACCCCAACACGGGGAACTTAATTTATAACTATACAGCTGCCACAAATTTTGTTGGCACAGATGAAGTTGAATTGAAATCTGCCAGGGGTTCAAATGGTTCTGGTACTTATAACCAAATAGTGGTGACAACCATAAAATTTACAGTGACTAATTAGAAATTTTAATTTGTTGTTGTGCGGCTAAAAATTAAAAATAGTACTCACCAATAAGCCGTTGTTGTATTGAAATACATTGCTGCCATTAACCTCCCTGGATAACTGAGCGATCTGGCTTAAGAAACCCCCTTCTATTCGAAACTTAGGAGAAAACCGGTAGCCCAACAAAACCGCTACCCTGTTTTGATCAAATACATTTTCATTTACATTTTTGCCAAAGCCGATTAAGATTTCATCGTAGAGTGCAGCGTACGGCGTTTTGTCTGCCATGGTATTTCCCTTTAATGGTAGCTGCATCCTGAACATATAGCGGAAGCGGTTCACAAACAAATAATCATCTTCTTTGGTTAATGCGGCATTGCTGTAACGCCCTATCCATCTTTGCTCCAGCATGAAGCGGTGGCTAAGATCTAACTTTCCTATCTTATCGCTGAGCGTAGCCATCTGGTAGGCCCTATGTTCCGTAAACGTTTTGCCAAAAGCATTGATCGGAATATCGCCATAGTTAAAAGTTTCCGCCCAGGCATAGCCTAACCTTAAGGAAAGCTTTTTATTTACCTGGTAATTGATGCCAGTGCGCAAAAGACCTTGCTGCCAGTCTTTTACCAGGTTATCTCTTCGCCATTGATACTCGGTATGAATGCCCCAGCTTTTATTTATTTTAAAAGTGCCGGTATACGCATACCAGCCGATGGTATTGCGGTCGGTAATGCGTGTGTTTTGAGCATTCGAAGCGTTGCTTACAATAAATAACAAAAGGAGTAAGCTATATTTTCGCAGCATTTTAAAAGCTTTTAGAAAGTGAGGAGCGCTAATTCGGATTATTCGAAATTAAAGTATCCTGGTAAAAAGTCACTTCACCGGTTGCAATATCATGAGTACCTCCTACAATTCCGATTTGACCGGCATCAATCATTTCTTTTAAAATAGTACTGCGCTCTATGATGGCATGAACCGTTCTCTTTACATTGATGGCAGAAACCTTTTCTACAAATTCAGCATTAGAGGAGTTACGGTTTTCGGTAGTGGTATTTTCGTCATCAACGGCTGGCCTTATTTTGGTTAGCAATGCAGTAAGGTTGCCCATTTCTACATGGTCGCAGGCTCCCTTCACGGCTCCGCATTTGGTATGGCCAAGCACAACGATAATTTTAGCACCGGCCACTTTGCATCCAAATTCCATACTGCCCAAAATATCTTCATTGATAATATTACCCGCAATACGAACACTGAATACATCGCCCAATCCTTGGTCAAATATCAGCTCGGCAGATGTGCGGCTGTCAATACAACTCAGGATAACAGCAAAGGGGTGTTGCCCTTCGGAAGTTTCGTTGGCCTGCTGCAACAGGTTGCGGTTTACTTTTAAATTATTTACAAATCTTTTATTTCCTTCCTCTAAAAGTTCCAGGGCCGATGCCGGAGAAATAGATTCTTGCAATTCTTTGGTTAATGTTTTCATTGTCGTTATATTTTTTAATTGATAAAGATGTTAGGATGGTTCTATAAAATTGATGGTTTCTACAGTGATGTTTTTTGTTTTTGCACTTACTTTATAGTTCTGTATTATCTCTACTACGTCGTAGGCTATAGACTTTGAGTGCGTACAATCTATGATTACTTTTGAGTTTTGCGGAATAACATTCAGGGCATTTAGCACACTTGCTTTGTTAAAAAATGACACTTCCTCCGCCAGCACAAGTTGGTATTGCTTTCTTTCTTCTTCTGTAGTTACAATTTCCTTTAGGTGATGAGAGTTTCGGTAGCTGTGGCGCAAAGTGTAAAAAATACCGAACAATATGCCGATGGTGATGCCTTTCAACAGATCAGTCAAGAGTATGGCCAAAACAGTTGCCACAAAAGGAATAAACTGTTCCCAGCCCTGTTTGTACATCTCTTTAAAAAGAACAGGCTTAGCTAATTTGTAACCCACCATCAATAATATGGCTGCTAAACTTGCTAACGGTATCATGTTCATTAAACCGGCAATTGTCAATGCGCTAATTAATAAAAACACCCCATGCAGGATGGCACTCATTTTAGTTTTACCCCCAAAGTTGATGTTGGCAGAGCTGCGTACAATAACCTGTGTAATGGGAAGGCCGCCAATTAAACCCGATAAAACATTACCGAGGCCCTGTGCTTTTAATTCCCGGTTGGTGGGTGTTACCCGCTTATACGGATCCATTTTATCTGTTGCCTCTACGCAAAGCAAAGTCTCAAGGCTGGCTACTATCGCCAATACAATGGCAATCTTCCACACTTCAAAATTGGTGATCTGCGAAAAATCAGGCAAAGTAAATTGCGTAAAAAACTCACTTAGATTCTTTGCCACCGGCAACCTCACCACCTGGTCTTCTGCAAGGCTAAAATTTAAGGCTCCGCTCTGGTACATGTAATTCATGGCGATACCTAAAATAACTACTACTATCGGGCCTTGTATCAGTTGAAATATTTTGTGCTTCTTCGTTAACACGGCGTCCCAAAGAATTAGGATACCTAACGAAATGGCGGCAATGAGCACTGCGCCAGGCGTGATAGCATCGAACGCACTGGTAATTGCAGAGAAGGTATTTTCGCCGTCTACCTGCGTAAATGCATCGTCACCCTCAGCATCCTTATCATATCCAAGGGCGTGTGGAATCTGCTTTAAGATAATCAACAGCCCGATGCCGGTTAGCATGCCCTTGATAACCGCAGAGGGGAAGAAATAGGCAATGAAACCTGCCTTGGCAAACCCCATGATAATTTGTAGCACCCCCGCAATAACAACGGCCAATAAAAACGCTGGCCAGGAGCCAAGTGTAGCAATAGCAGTTAGTACAATAACTGCAAGGCCAGCGGCGGGGCCGCTCACTCCAAGTGGCGAACCACTTACAATGCCTACCACAATACCTCCAATAATACCAGCGATGATGCCAGCAAAAAGTGGAGCGCCCGATGCCAATGCAATGCCCAGACAGAGGGGAACGGCCACAAAAAACACAACGATACTTGCAGGCAGATCGCTTTTTAATTCTCGAAACATATTGATCTTCATAATTAGGTTAGTTTTGGCTGAAAATCTGATAGATAGATTTAATATTTTCAAAGATAGTATTACTATCTATCTAAATTGTAAAACTTTTAACTATTTTTAGGGAGTTTATAAACCTGACGTAACCACGAGCTCCACTATATGGTAGAGCATCAACCTAAATGAGAACAACCGAAATGGAAGTACAATTACAGATAAAAATGAACGAAAAGCTGTTTCTCCGGGACCCGGAGCAAACGGAATTAGGCAAAAAAATAATTCGCCACAGCATACAGTTGATTTGGAAAAATGGCTTTGAATTATTCACTTTTAAAAAACTGGCAGAAGATATTGGCACCACGGAAGCTGGTATTTACCGGTATTTTGAGAACAAGCACCGTTTGCTGATTTACCTCACAGCCTGGTACTGGGGTTGGCTCCAATACCATTTGGTGTTTAACATAAATAATATAAAGGACCCGGCAATTAAACTCAAAAAAGTAATTCACCTTTTAGCTACCACGGTGGTAGATGATGATAAGACCATTCATATAAATGAAGCCCTGCTCCATCAAATAATTATCACAGAGGGCTCAAAAGCATATTTAACCAACCATGTTACAGAAGATAACAAGGAGCAATTATTTAAACCCTACAAAGACCTTTGTGCGGTGATTGCAGAAATTATTTTGGAATGTAACCCTAAATATAAATATCCAAGGTCACTGGCCAGCACCATTGTTGAGATGGCACATTTTCAAAATTTCTTCATGACCAATCTTCCTGCACTTACCGACTTTGGTAAATCTAAGGACGAGTTGAAGGTAGCCTTGTTCCTGGAAGATTTGGTGTTTAGCACTATCAGGAAGAAATAGTGCTTTTTGAAAGTTTCATGGCGCAGTAAAGAACCCTGATTATTAGAATTTGGTAACAAGTCCTAGGCTGCCATCAGGAAATTCTGCAACTTCAATTATAGATTGGGTCTATTCTCCTTCAACCTTTATACTAATTCGGTACAGCCTTCTATATGAATTGTTGGCGCAAGATGCCTTACTCAACCAATAGTTTTTCCTGTTCGACTTTTCACCAATCCACCAATTTACTAATCAACTAATCCACCAGTTAACCAATCAACTAATCAACTAATCAACTAATCCACTAATCTACTAATCAACTAATCCACTAATTAACTAATCCACTAATTAACTAATCTCCTAATTAACCTGAACTAACCTCAAAGCCTACCGTCTTTAATCTCATCTACCACAGCAGGTTCTAAGAGCGTGCTGGTGTCGCCCAGGTTTGTCATTTCGCCTTCGGCAATCTTTCTTAAGATGCGTCGCATAATTTTTCCGCTGCGGGTTTTTGGGAGTCCTTTTACGAATTGGATTTTATCTGGTTTAGCAATGGGGCCGATGACTCTTGCAACAGTTTGCAAAATATCCCGGCGCCTCATGTCTTCGTCGCCATGGTGACCGTTGTAAATTACATAGGCATAAATGCCCTGCCCTTTTATGTCGTGCGGATAACCTACTACGGCACTCTCCACCACACCAGAGTGCATGTTGATGGCGTTCTCTACTTCGGCAGTACCAATGCGATGCCCGCTAATGTTAAGCACATCGTCTACCCTGCCGGTGATGCGGTAATTGCCATCGGCATCTTTGAGTGCACCATCGCCAGTGAAATATAAATTGGGATAGGTAGCAAAATAATTAAGGCGGCAACGCTCATGATCGCCATAGGTAGTTCTCAAAATGCCTGGCCACGGCGCTTTAATGCAGAGATTTCCTTTCAGTAT
>JBKJKD010000256.1:0-5388 GCA_046597635.1 Ferruginibacter sp.
TCAAAGGTTTAAGAGGTTCAATGTTCAAGAGGTTCAACGTTTAAGGGTTCAAGGTTTAAAGTTTTTTGAACTTGTTATTTTGTATAGGTTTTGAAGATTTCACCTTTCACCTTTCACCATTCACCATTACAGTTTTCAATTCAAAAAGAACTTCCACACAATGTCTTTAAGAAAAAATAAACTACGGGATGAGCACAACGAAGTGGACACTGGTCCATTGAATGATATTTTGTTCATTCTTTTAATGTTCTTTTTAATGATCTCTACTTTGGCCAACCCGAATGTGATTAAAATGAGTGTGCCAAGGGCAAAGAGCGACACCAAGCAAAAGCAAACCGTGATGGTGAGTGTAGACAAAGACAAAAATTTATACGTGGGCTCCACCTTGATTCCTCATGATTCTCTGGAGTCTGTTTTGCGAAAATATATTTTAGAAGGCGATAGCATAAAGCCAGCCGTAGTGATTAATGCAGATTCTATTGCGCAGTGGGGAGAGATTGTAAATGTTATGAAGATCGCCCGAAAACTGGGTGCTACCACTTCTGCCACGGTTACGGGTACCGAGTAGCCATTACCATCCTTTCCTTTCCAAAGAAATCTTTTTTAATGATAGCCTTATAGCCGAGGTCTGTAAAAATGGCCTGCACTTCTTTCGCAAAATCTTCATGCGTTTCCATGAATATGCAGCCATTGGCAGCCAGGTGTTCCAACCCAAAAGTTGCGATATTTTCGTAAAAAATAAATCTTTCATTATTGGGGACAAACAAAGCAAGGTGCGGTTCAAAAGCAGTTACATTTTGCTGCATGGTTCCCAGTTCAATCTCCGGAATGTAAGGTGGGTTGCTCACGATCACATCAAACTTCCCCAGGTTTTTCCAACCTTCCTGCAGCAGAAAATTATTTTTTATAAAATGAACGTCTGCAACCAGGTTTACTCCATTTTCTTTGGCCACCTCCAGGGCCGCCTCACTTACATCTATAGCCGTTACTTTTAAGGCAGGGAATTTATTTTTAATAGAGATAGGAATGCAACCGCTGCCAGTGCCGATGTCAAGCAGCGTCTCCAGAGGATACTTTTCTAAATAATCTAAAACTTCTTCTACCAACTCTTCCGTTTCGGGGCGGGGTACCAATACGGCCGGCGATACCTTAAAGCGAAGGGTGCAGAACCATGCGTATCCAATAACATATTGCACAGGTTCCATTTGTTTCAATCGCTGCAGGGCAGTTTTCAACTGTTGCTCCAAAGCCGTTTCAACCGTGTGATTTGGTTGCGTGATGAGGGTCTGTTTGTGAATACCGGCTAACGATTCAAAAATCATATCCGTTATGGACGCCGCTTCCGCCGCCTCGTAAACCAGCTTCAGTTCCTCTAAAAAAAAGCGATGGAATTCTTTTAAAAACATAGCATGCAAACTTAGTTTAATTTTTGGATGCGTATTTTTGCGCACTTGTACACACACGAATATTATATGGCTCGCTGCCTTCAACTGGCAAAACTTGGCGCAGGGAGTGTAGCACCCAACCCCATGGTGGGGGCAGTGTTGGTTTACAACGATGTCATCATCGGCGAAGGCTACCATCAACAATATGGAGGGCCACACGCAGAGGTAAATTGTTTTAAAAGTGTGTTGCCGCTGATGCAGGCGTTCATTTCCAAAAGTACTTTGTATGTTTCGCTGGAGCCCTGTAGTCATTTTGGTAAAACGCCACCTTGTGCAGATTTGGTCATTCAGCAACAAGTAGCAAGGGTGGTGATTGCTTGCAGAGATCCTTTTGAAAAAGTGAACGGTGCTGGCACAGAGAAACTGAAAGCTGCGGGCATAGAAGTCATAGAAGGTATTTTAGAAAAGGAAGCGCAGGAATTGAACAAACGGTTTTTCACTTTTCAGCAGTATAAGCGTCCTTATATATTTTTAAAATGGGCTCAAACACAGGATGGCTTTTTGGCCAGGGCTGGTTACGAGCGCCTAGCCATTAGCAATACCTACAGCAATATTTTTACACATAAAATGAGGGCTGAGGAAGCCGCCATTTTAGTAGGAACTAACACAGCTTTACACGACAACCCCGCTCTTACCACCCGAAACTGGGTAGGCAGGCAACCGCTCAGGATTGTTATAGACAAGCATCTGAAACTATCGGGGAGCTTAAATTTATTTTCAGATAAACATCCAACTGTTGTAATTAATTTTTTAAAAGAGCAACAGGAAGGGCAAATATATTTTCATAAAATAGCAGCAGGGGAAGATCTCATTGGGCAATTAATGAAGTACTTGTTTGACCAAAACATACAGTCGCTTATTGTAGAAGGCGGCAGCATCCTGTTATCATCTTTTATAGCGCAAAATATTTGGGATGAGGCGCTGGTAATCACTAATACAAAACTAAATATCGAACAGGGCATTAAGGCGCCCGAACTACCTACCAATAAATTCGTAACAGATATGTCAATATTGTCCGATACCATTCAACGCTTCAGAAACCAATAAATAATGTTTTTTCTTTTAGGCAGTATATTGTTGTCAGGATTTTTGACCATCGCATTTAAGATCTGCGACAGGTTCGGTATCAACAAGTTTCAGGCTATTGTTTGCAACTATGGGGTGTGTGCATTCACGGGATCTGTTTTTACGAAGTCGTTGCCATCATTTGGGGAGGCTGCCCGGCAGCCATGGTTTAGCTGGTCGCTGCTAATGGGTATTTTTTTTATTGCCAGCTTCAATCTCATTGCATTTTCTGTGGAGAAAAATGGCCTTGCCATAGCAGCCGTAGCCAGTAAAACTTCCCTGGTAATTCCATTTGTCTTTTCATTGATTTTATACAGCGAACAGGCGTCGATTATTACAGTGGCTGGGATAGTGCTGGCTATTATAGCGGTTATGCTCACCTTATGGCAACGCAAGACAGAGGGAGCTGTTGCTATACCAGGTGGCAACGGTATCGGCATTGCGATTGTTTTGCCATTACTTGTATTTTTAGCCACTGGCTTGTTAGATACGCTTATAAAATATGTAGAACAGCATTTTATTACGCAGGATAACAACGATCAATATTTGATCAACACTTTTTCCGTTGCTTTTGTGGTTGGCCTTTTGTTTTTACTGGGCCAGGTTCTTGGACGCAGTGTTCCTTTTCAACCCCGTGCTTTAGTGGCAGGCGTTGTGATAGGCATCCCCAACTATTTTTCCATATGGTGTCTTATGAAGGTGCTCAAGCAATACCCAAACCTTAGTTCCGTTGTGATTCCGGTAAATAATATGGGCATCGTGTTGTTGAGTGCCTTGGTGGCATGGTTGTTCTTTCGGGAAAAATTAACCGTATTAAATTGGTTAGGCATTATATTGGCCTTGCTGGCTGTGCTCATGATAGCAGTAGGCAATCAAACAAACAGGTATGGAATTTTATAATACAATAGAGCAGCCTGCTGAGGCAGAGTACAAAGACAGGGGCAGCAAGTTTATAGCTTACGCCTTGCCCTTGACAGATGCAGCTGAGTTTAAAAAGAAATTGTTTTCGCTTAAAAAGGAACATCCCAAAGCTGCGCATTTTTGTTTTGCCTACCGTATTGGTATGGATGGAAATAATTTTAGGGTAACAGATGATGGAGAGCCTTCCGGCACAGCCGGCAAACCCATCCTCGGGCAAATAGATAGCAAAGAAGTTGTGGATGTTGCCATTGTTGTTGTACGATATTTTGGAGGAACACTGCTGGGAGTACCTGGGCTTATTAATGCATACAAGATGGCTGCATTGCTGGTATTGCAAGTAGTGCCCATTGTTCAAAAGCCGGTGCTGGTTAAATATTCTCTGCAGTTTGATTATACGCAAATGAACGAAGTGATGCAAATTATACGACAATTGAATTGTGTGGTTTTTGCGCAGGAAAATCAATTGTTTAGCCTGCTAAAAGTGGGGGTGCCAAAAAGCAGGAGGGAAGAACTAGTCTTCAAACTAAAGAATCTTCGAAGCGTAGAAGTCTCTCAACTATAAACGCCTCCTGCAATGTTTGTGTAAGGCTCTCGCCAAACCGAACTATCATTCAAAATCTTTGCGACTTCTTTTACCCTAACCTGCACCACAGCCTTGGGTCTTTCTGCTGGTTCCGTGCCCCCTTGTATGTTGATTTCAGAATACCCTCTTAGAACCAAGCCGGTGTTTTCATTTATCTTTAGAAAAAAATATCCATTTGAATATAGAAGAAGTGAGGAGTTTTGCCTTACAACTTGGCGAAGTAAGAGAAGGTTTTCCATTTGGAGAAGACACACTTGTGTATAAAACGAACAATAAAATATTTTTACTGATGGGGTTGGATGCGCCATCGCTATCTATGAATTTAAAGTGCGATCCGGAAAGGGCCCAAGAACTGCGGGAAGAATTTCCTGACAATATTTTGCCGGGCTACCACATGAATAAAAAGCACTGGAACACCGTTGTAGTGGAAGGTTTAAAAGCATCGCTGGTAAAAGAAATGATTGCCGATAGTTACCAATTGGTGGCTAAGGGTAAAAAGAAATCAAAATAAAATTATGAGAAGCAAAACAGTCACCATTGTATTGATCCTGCTCGCTGTGGCGGGGTTTTATTTTTGGGGTAAAAAAAATGGTGAAGCCAATACCAAATCTACCGTGGTTCAAAATGTAGCGATGGTAAAGGAGATTGCTGAACTGGCTTCGCTGCAGGTAAGTGGAGTGACCAATATCAAGATGACCAACAAGGCTGAAACCGGTGGCATATTTGACAAGCTTAAAAATTATTTTGTAGAAAATACCTTGCAACTTTCAATACCTTATGAGGCTAAGTATGGCGTAGACATGAGCAATCAGAAATTAAACGTAGACACCAAAGCAGGTACGGCTATTATTTATTTGCCTGCCGTAAAGTTGATGAGTATGCAACTGCGCCTTGATAAACTTACCAGTATGACGCAGGCTGGTATTCTCAACTCGGTAACCATTGATGATTTTATAAAAGCACAAAAAGAAATTTATACCACTGCCTCAGCCACGCTGGAAGGCAACCAGGGTTTTATCAAACTTGCAGAAGACAATATCAGCAATACTTTAGGTAAATATTATGCGCCCTTGGGCTACAAGGTGAAATGTGTGTTTGGCGAAAAGCTACCGGCGCAGCCATAATCTTACTAAATGGTACCAGCAACCACTATTTATATTTCCAGTTAAGACTTTTATCTTCTTCCATCATTTCAATTGCTTTAAGCATACGCTTATTGCGGGTTGCTTCTGTTTTAGCCTCTGTAATCCATTGCATGTATTCGTTTTTGTGCGAACTGGAAAACGCTTCAAATACCTTTTTGGCTTTTTTATTTTTATGAAGTTCTTTGGTAAAATACTCCGGAACAATCAACTCTTTCTTTTCTGCCGATTT
>JBKJKD010000262.1:0-5601 GCA_046597635.1 Ferruginibacter sp.
TTGCCGCACAAGAGTGCGACGCAACGCTGATACCCATTGACCCACAGCCCGGACAACAACTCTATTTTTCACCCCATCAATTCTTCCAAATAGCCCCAACACCCGCCTGCCATAGTAGTTGATTGAAGGCAGGGATATCTTTATCTAACAATTGACTGCCCCTGTTTTTCAATAAAGCCCATTCTGCGTCTAATGATTTCTGTAAATCGATGGAGGTCTGATTGACCGACGGGATATCACTCTCCGTTTGATTGGTGAGGAACATATAATTCGCAGTAAATTTATTGGGGAAATTTTCTACATCATCATACGCTTTTGATTTCCTCTG
Source organism: Ferruginibacter sp. (assembly GCA_046597635.1). Lineage (GTDB taxonomy): Bacteria > Bacteroidota > Bacteroidia > Chitinophagales > Chitinophagaceae > Ferruginibacter. The sequence goes on from JBKJKD010000262.1 coordinate 329, forward strand.
TATCATTTCTTCGTCCCAGTCTTTCATGCGTTTTATCAGTGCCTGGCCCTGTGTTTTGAGGGCGGCATATTTTTCTTCTGCCGGTAAGCTGGCAAGCACCTGGCTTAGTTGCTGCTGCTTAGCATGCAGGGTATTGATCATGTTGTGCATGCTGGTTACGGCATTTTCCATACTGCTCATGGTGCTGTTGTAGGTATTGTATGCGGCAGCATTAGTGGCATACAAAGGGTTCGCTACAATAGTGGCACTGGTAGTGGCTTGTTGCGCTCCTGCTTTAATGGTTACCGTGTACTTTCCGGGTATGGCTTTGTGGCCACGATAACTGCTTTCAATGTAGGTATTGGGAATACCGGGCACGGTTGCATACCGCATGTTCCATACAAAGCGGTTCAGTCCGGTAGCCTTTGTTAACAATGGTTCTGCAGATGGGCCACCATCGTATTTGGTATAAGTACTGTCGGCTTTGGAACTGATGGTACGCACCAGGTTTCCGGCGGCATCTTTTATTTCCATGGTTACAATTGCCAGCGAATCTTTCAGCTTTGGTAACTGGTAATACAGCACCACACCGGTTGCAGGATTTACACCGCGGTATTTATGTGCACCGGTAAAATCAGCATTGGTTTCATCCAGTTCGCTGGAGCCATTTACAAGGTATGCAGGCGTGGGTTCAAAAATAGAAAAGCTGCTGGTATCTTTTTTATACTGGCGCAGCATACTCAAATCATCCAATATCCAAAATGAACGACCAGAGGTGGCGGCAATCAAATTTCCCTGGTGAATCTTTAAATCTGTAACAGGCGTTACGGGTAAATTTAATTGAAAGGGTGTCCAGTCTTTTCCACCGTTCCACGAAATGTACACGCCCAGTTCTGTACCGGCAAACAACAGGTCTCTCCGCTCTGGGTCTTCTCTCACAACCCGGGTAAAAGCACCCATGGGAATACCGTTGTTTATTTTAACCCAGGTTTTACCATAGTCGGTTGTTTTATAAAGACCGGGAGTATGATCGTTAAATTTGTAGCGGGTAGTAGCAATGTATGCTGTGGCTTTGTCAAACGGCGATACTTCAATGGTATTGATCAAACACTCCGCTAAACCAGCAGGCGTTACATTTTGCCAATGCGCACCGGCATCTTTGGTTAAGTATACCATGCCATCATCGCTGCCGGTATAAATCACTCCTTTTTCCTGCGGCGATTCCATAATATAACTAAGCGTACCATAATTTTCTGCACCCACCGCTTCGTTAGTATAAGGCACGCCTGGCCTTCCCTGTTTATCTTTTTCATTTCGGGTTAAGTCAGGAGATACTTCTGTCCATGTTTTGCCCATATCTGTGGTGCGCAGCAAATATTGTGAGCCGTGATAAAATACATTGGGTTCGTGTTTGCTCCAAATGATAGGTGCGTTCCAGTTGTAGCGATATTTCATATCCTTGGCATCGCGGCCAAGATATTGTATGGGTGCCGCCATGATGCTGGTGCTGGCTTTGGCCTTGGTGTCTAACACTTCAATGGTGCCCTGGTAACTGCCACCTAATACAAACTGCGGATCATCGGGGTTAAAAGCAAGGAAGGCACTCTCGCCGCCTGCAGATGCCGTCCAGCCTGCGGTGGTAATTCCACCGCTACCCAGCTCCCGGCTGTTGATTTTTACAGAACTATTGTCCTGCTGACCAGCATAGATGTTGTAAGGAAACTGGTTATCGGTATTGATGCGGTAAAACTGTGCCGTAGGCATATTGTTTTGCGAACTCCATGTTTTGCCCTGGTTGAAAGTAACCGCTGCTCCCCCATCATCTGCAATAATCATGTTGTTGGAGTTGGTTGGGTTGATCCATAAGTTATGATAATCGCCATGCGTGCCCGAAATATCTTCCCATGTTTTTCCGCCATCGGTAGAGCGCAGGGCTGGTGCACTCATAACATACAAGGTGTTTTCATTTAAAGGATCGGGAAACAATTCAATATAATACCAAGCCCGTTGAATCAGCCGATGATCGCCGGTAACCTGGCTCCAGCTTTTGCCTGCATTTTCGGATACATACAAACCACCTGCATCTTTTTCCCAATCGCTTTCTATTAAGGCGTACACTTTTTCTGAATTGGAACGACACACAGCGATAGACATTTTGCCCATTTCTTTTGGCAATCCGCTTTCCATTTTTTCCCAATGCTCTCCAGCATCTGTTGATTTGTATAAACCGCTGCCGGGCCCACCGCTTATTACCTGCCAAGGCCTTCGGCCATGCTCCCACATAGCAGCGTACAGAATTGAAGGATTGTTCATATCCATGGATATTTCTGCACAACCAGTTTGATCATCTACATACAATACATTCTTCCAGGTAACACCAGCATCACTTGATTTATAAATACCTCTTTCTTTTGATTTGCTGTACAATGCTCCTTGCGCTGCCACAAAAACTACATCCGCATTTTTTGGATGCACCACCACACGGGCAATATGTTGCGTAAGCTGCAGCCCCATCTGCTTCCAGGTTTTACCTGCATCGGTAGACTTATATACCCCATCGCCGGCAGACGTCATCACCCCACGAATGGCATGTTCTCCCATGCCCACATACACAATATTGGGGTCACTCTCTGCCACCGTAACTGCACCCACAGAACCGGTTTTAAAAAAGCCGTCAGAGATATTACCCCAGGTAATACCCATATCATCCGTCTTCCACAATCCGCCGCCTGTAGTACCCATATAGTAGGTACTAATATTACCTGGCACACCGGTAGCCGTTACCGAACGACCGCCCCTGAATGGCCCGATAGACCGCCACTTTACGGGTTTAAAATAGTTGTTGATATCTGCCAAAGAAGCGTCTTTTTTGGTTTGTGAACTTGCAGCAAGCACAAATGAAAACAGGAGAATGAAGCAGCTAATTTTTTTTATCATGAAGGAGTTGTTTGAGGTGGAAATATAAATCATTTTTCTTGGCGGGGAGCATGACGAGCAAGTTTGCAGGGTAAAAATACTTTACCACAGGCGAGGTTGGAAACCTATAAATTGATACCAATCAGGTCTCCCTCCCTTTTTACGGCTGCTCGTATAAAATATTTTTAATACTTCTTCGTTCATTAAGCAACCAAAAGATAAATTCTTGAAAAAATATTTTCTGTTCTGCTTAGCCATTTGTCCACTGCTGCTTTGGGCACAAAAAAATGTAGACCTTGATCGCTATCGTTTTAAGGTAAATTACATGAGGCTGCCGGGCATGCCCCTTGATAAATCTTACTGTACTTATAGTGTAAAGATTACTGGTCCCGAGTTGATGAAACCCTACCTTGATCTGTTAAACCCGGAATATAGGGTGCTACTGGAAAACTGGAGAAAGCTCCCTGAAAACGGGCACATTAATATAGCGGTGAAATTAGAGAATCTTGTACCGGAAGGAGTTTCCGTAAAGGAAAGAGTTCAAACCACGAAAGACAAAAACGGAGTGATTACAGGAACTAAAACTTTTTATCGCCAGGAAGTAGTGTACAGTTTTGCTGCGCAGGCCGCCATCAAAGATTTTAAGGGCAACCACATAGCAGATGAAATATTGGCAGATCGCAATTACAAACAGGTGTACAACAGCCCGGAGTTTACGCTGAGGGGAATGGCAGAAGGTTACTTTGTGTTGAATGCCCTTCAGATCAACAAAGATTTATACAACAGAAGCGTGAGCCAGGCACTGTCCCTGCTCAGCGACCGCATCAGCAACAACTTTGGCTTTATGGAGACTACCGCTTCCGATTTTATGTGGGTGATTGGCAGCAGGAAACATCCTGAATATGCCGACAATCGCCGGGTGATGTTGCAGTTGCAGGAAGTGTTGTTTACCATGAACGCAAAAACCCCGATTGATGGTGCCAAAGAAAAATTATTACCGGTGATTGATTATTTCGAAAAAGTGAAAACCTATTATTCATCATCCAGCAAACACGATCGCAAAATGCGTTACAGCAGTTATTTTAACCTGGCAGTACTCTATTATTATTTGGATGATCCGCAGGCAATGATGAAACAGGCCAGCGGCCTTGCTCTAAATGATTATGATACCAAAGATGCCAGGGGATTTATGGAAACGGCTGCAAGCTTAAAAAACCAATTTGAGCAAAACAAAGTAACAAGCAGGCATTTCAACATAGACACAACAACTTTTAAAGGACCACTTGATAAAAATAGTTCGGTAGTAGCTAAATAGAGAATGGATGCAGAATCGAACGAATGAAAATCTACTTGGCAAAAATAAGTGTATCAGATAGTAGTCTGGATTGACGTAAAAACAGGTGGTTTATCTATTCTTTAATTCCAACTTTTTACTCCTTAAATTTTCTGCTCAGGTAAAGCCAGGCGTTTATTTTCGGCATCATGTTGCAAAGTAAATCGCTCTGCAGAAGAATCAATCAACCGTCTTTAAATATTGGTTACAAAAAACCCGGACCAGCCGGCCCGGGTCGAAGTCTTTATGAAAAATTTAGAATTTATTTACCATACGTGTGGTTGCCACACCATCAAGATTGATGTTAATGATATAGCTGCCCTTTTGTAATCGGCTCATATCTAACTGGATGTTTTGCTCACCTGCAACAAGATTAACTTGTTGAGCTATCATATTACGTCCGCTGAGTTCCAGAATTTTAATTACGGTTTTCTGCGCAGTATTGGCTGCCACTTTTACATTCAAAATACCATGAACCGGATTTGGATAAATGGTAAAGTATGAGGTTGGTTTATCGCTTCGGTCTACCACTTTAATATCTGTGAAGCTTATAGAGCCACTGGCATTTTTTTGAAGCAGGCGATAATAGGCAACACCCGCAAAGGGCTGCACATCAATAATACCATAGTTTACACGATCATTGGCTCCACCCCTACCAGAGAATTGACCAATTTGCTGGTAAGTTCTTCCTCCGTTTACAGAACGCTCAATAGTGAAAGTCTCATGTAAGCCTTCATTTTCGGTCGTCCATTTCAAAGCAACCAACTTTTCCTCCTCTACCGTAAAGAAAGATGTAATGCTGTTGTTTACAAAAAAGGCGGCATCATTCCGTGTATACCAGATGGGTGAAGTAATGATTCGGGAACCATCACTTTCCGTAATATCCAGGTAGTAATACCGTTGAGCTAAATTGGCAAGGCCGTTATCTGTAAACGTAAGCGATCCGCTACTGCTGCTGGTTAGCTGGGTAGCAGCAACACCGCTCCCCGGCACACCATACATCACAACCACAGAAGTAACAGTATTAGATGTAATGCTGGTCAAA
>JBKJKD010000012.1:0-4099 GCA_046597635.1 Ferruginibacter sp.
TAAAATTCTTCTTTTCCTTTATTGTAGCATTTTACCAAATCCAATTCAGTAAGCAATCCTGAAAAACTATCTTCTCTGTCTTTGCTTTGTACTTCTGAACGCATGTACATTTTTGAAAGAACCGAAAAATCTTCATTTAGAGTTTTTGGATTGAATTGAAAAGATTTTTCCGTTTCAGATTTCCGTTTGATGTAGGAAATGAAATTGTCTTTTGTAAATTCTATTTTTTCTCTACGAAGTTCGTTGAACACAATAGAGTAAGTTGATGCAAAACCTTTCTTCACCAACTGGTAATGCAAAAGCCAAAGTGTTCCTTCGTCTTCCATATATGGGTCATAACCATCATCCGATAAAAGTTTGTGAGCAAAGTCAGTAAGTTCGTCTGCTGGCGTTAGCAAGTTGAATGCTTTCATCCAAAAGCGTATGGAACTTACCATATTCTTTCCTACCCCAAGTTCTACTACTGCATCGTCATTGTTGAAAGATTTCTTTTTATTCACAAAGTCATAGCCCTTTTTGAGCCAAAGGTGTCTGCACTGAAAGGATTCGTGTCCTGAAAATGTGAACTTTATGTTTGCTGTTCTTATTTCTGCCATAATTGTTCAAGCGAGTTTACGAGCACTGAATTTATTGTAGCAAAATAATGTAAAAATTATTATTCCTTACTAAAATCTTTAGCTGCCCGCTCGCCTTTATTTCGCCGCTTCAATATCCGCCCAGTTTTCGCCACGCCTTATCCTGATAATTTGCGTTTCGGTTACTTTAAAAAGTTTTACTAGTGCCTTCATCGGTTTGCCCTGGTTGAGTAGCTTCTTCATCAGCATCACTTTTGTAACGGTGAGCTTGGTGGCCCGGGAGTTTTCTTTTGGCTTTAGCCGCCGCTCCTGTCTTTCTTTGATAACATAAGGGCTGCTTTGCTGGTGTTCGTAATTTTCTTCGGGGGTCATCCATTTCAGGTTATGGGCCCGGTTGTTCAGTTTGTTATGATCCAGGTGAGCAACGATGGTTTGCTTTGTGGTGGGTTTTTTAAGAAAGTAGTCTGCCACCAGCCGGTGTACCAGCGAATGATAGTTGATGGTGCGTTCCTTTAAATCGTCTTTAAATTGTTGGCTAAGGGTGGCTTTAAGATCAGCCAGCAGTAAGGCCGTTTCGGCAATCAATTTTTTGGGCTCGTTGTTGTCCTGGAGTGCTTTCAGCTTTTTGGCCAGTTTAAATACCTTTTGTTGTTCGGCATCGAGTTTTTTTTGAAGCTTCTCCTCTCTTGGCCGGTACAGTTTGAGGCGTAAAATTTTATAGCCATTAATCATAGAGCCGTTCAGGATGTTGCCATTGGAAATTTTATTGAAACTGCGCAGCCGCCCAAAGCTGGATACTTCTATGCGCCCCTCGTTGGTATATTCAAAATGGAATTGTACAATTTTCCATTGCTCACCAGGATAGTCTTTTGTCATGTGTCGTGTTTATAGGATGAATGGGTACGACTTTATGATGCCCGCCTCTGAGTGCCCATTCCGGTTTGCCGGCCTGCGCTACGGCTAGCCACCTATGGGCAGCCTCAGGGCTGAAGCGCAAAGGTAAGCCCTTGTGTAAACATGACTATGGAGGACTGATTTTTTTCGATATTTTATGGGTAAACATTACTATGCATACAGAATCGTAGATCTTCCTGGAGGAGCCATGCTGGCTTACACCAAAGCGCTGTTGAAAAAATAACGGGGCCGGCACAAACAGGCAACACTGTGGCGCAACAAATTTGCTGCAGCAACAAAGGCAAATGCTTACAAAAAAGACTGTCTCAAAAGTATAAAGCTGATAATAGCCGGTAAGGCGGTAAGACGGAAATTTTCGATTTTCACCTTACCATTGCTAATCGCCTTACCGGCTTACCGGCAAAATTTTACTTTTGAGACAGCCTCTAGTGGGTTGTTGCAATGCTGGCTAATGCCAGGTAAAATTGCTGAGGGTTACATAGTGCTTGCCTCCCTCTTTAAATATATGGTAGGTTTGTGGGTACCATTTGCCTGCCACCGGGAAACCACGCAGCGGGCTATAGGGCACATTTACCCTGCTGCCGCCCATCAGGAACTGGCGGGTTATCATGGGCTCCATAAAAGTAAACTGGCCAGTATAAGAACCATAAATCAAAGTATGGCTAAAGGGTGGTGCAAAGCTGGTACTTATCCAATGCTTACCCATGCCAGGCACGCCGCCGGGTGTGGGCACATAGGCTACCGGCCAGCTGGCGGGCGCTGGCAGATTATCGAAAGCGGCCGGGTTTACGGGATATGGCGGTATGGCCATTTGCTGCTCATTGGTGGTCATGTAAAAATGAAAATCAAAATGAGGAATGTCAAACACACCTGGAGGCTCGTGGCCATGCACATTCCAGTTTATGGTAAGGTGATTGAAAGCCGTGGCTTCCTGCGCTTTTTGGTGCATGGGTAGTACGAAAGTGGCAGCAGCAAAATCATGCTCATCCTGCGGCAGGCCAAACATGGTTCCTTCCGTCATTTCTACGCCGATCTCCAACGGCCGACCGCCTTTTTCCATCAAAATAAAAGTGCGGGCCTTACCATTGCCCATGTGTACCTGCGGCCCGTAAAAGCTGTTGGTGGCCCGGGCCTCGCTGCTAATGCTTTGGCCAGTTTCCAGGGCAGCATCTTCCAGCAGGGGTTGTTTGTTGCACGAAACCATCAGAAAGCCCGCTGCCAGTGCAAAGGCAGCAGTGCCCATCCATGTTTGTTTCATAATGTTGTTGTTTTAAGATGAGAAAATATTTCTCATGGTGGCAATTGAAATGGCGGTTTGTTTTTCAGGAATTGAACAACCGAAAAAAAGAAGATATTAAATGTACAAAACAGTTTTGCAAAAAGGAAGCACTAGTTTCGCACCTAATTTACGAACCAACAGCGCAACGTTGAGCTTGCAGGGAGCCAAAAAAGTTCCCTTATAAAAAAAAGGCTTCCGTATATTATTACAACCGTTATCTCCCACAATTAAAAACATCGGGATTTTATTTTGCCACAATCAATTCCTGTGTATGCGCCAGTTCTGCATTATAATATAGTTGTACCAGGTAGGCACCCTTACCAAGTTTAAGATCAGTAACGGAAAGCTCGATTATTTGCGCAGACGACAAAGCCAGGTTCTTGCTTAGAAAAACCTGCGAAGCTTTTGGGTCTGAAATTATAAGGGTAAACTTTCCGGGAACCAGTGCGTCGACGGCAATGGTTGCGCTATTTTTAATATTATGGATGGCAACGGTTCCATACGGGTATAGTGTTTGATTGTCTCCTCTCCCTACATAAGCTGATACCATTGCAGGGATATCATCACTCCTCCCGGTGCCCGCTGGCACTGGCCCTGCTTCACAAGAGCCGAGTATACCGCTGTAAACATTCGTTTCCTGAACGGTGAAGCCATCACTCAATACTATTTCTACACCTGCTCTTGTAATCACATTGGTTCCGCTTCCACCACCAATGACAGCATTGGAGGTTACCTGGTTAGACACCTGGTAAAATTTGTTTCCCGCTACGGTACCGGTTAAGTTCAGATTTGCATCGCAGGGCGTAAACAAGGAGGTTTCCCAAATGCCATGGCCATAAGTAGAGGCTCTTATCCTGGATGCAGCTTGAGTAATGGCGAGGTCGGTTACGGGCACCCTCGGCAATTCGTTGTAATAAGGCGTCCAGTCATTGCTGGAAACTGCCTGGTAATAAACGCCCATGTCGGTTCCAATGTAGGCATTGTTTCCCTGGTCTACCACCACACAATTCACTTTCACATCTGCAGGCAAAGTGCCGCTTATATTAAACCAGGTTGCCCCGGCATTGCCGCTGTAAAAAACTTTTTGACCTGCGGCATAGCCACCAAGGGTTGCATAAACAAAATCGCTGTTGGTGGGGCATGCGCTGATATCTGTTATTTGCCCGTTGTTTATAAAGCCGGCATTGCCTGCAAGGTTTCCGGTCCAGTTGGCGCCGCTGTTGTCTGTTCTAAAAATGGAATTCAAGCTGGTTACATAAACCCTGTTGCTATTGTTTGCACTGATACAAATACTCTGTTGAATATTTTGATTGAGCACCAGCGTCCAGTT
>JBKJKD010000246.1:0-4178 GCA_046597635.1 Ferruginibacter sp.
GTCGCTCGTATGTTGCGCTATATTGTCTACCACCTGCAGCGTATGGTAAAAATTATCCTTGTGCCCCTTGCCATCTATGTATTCTGCTCCGGCTAGCGCTACCATCTGCGGAAAAATAATCTGCAACAAACCCGTTGTATACAACAGGTCAAACCCGATGGAAGGTTTTGCGCACAGTAATATCTTATTCAGCTCTTCCGTAATCCTTTCCTGGCTGATGATTTTTATGCGGCCGGCATTTCGCTTAATAGATTCCAGTGTTGGTTGTGTGAGCGTAAAATTTAACTGGGCGGCAAAGCGGATGCCCCGCATCATACGCAGGGGATCATCGCTAAAAGTTTGATCGGGCGCAAGGGGCGTTTGCAATATTTTTTCTTCCAAATGCTGTAGTCCGTTGAATGGATCAACCAACTCCCCAAAGCTTGCTTTATTTAAACTAATGGTGAGGGCGTTGATGGTAAAGTCACGGCGGTTCTGATCGTCTTCCAATGTGCCTGCCTGCACGGCGGGCTTACGACTGTCGGCACTGTAGCTTTCTTTTCTGGCTCCCACAAATTCTATATCCAGCGTTTCGGCCCAACTTCGCTCTCCCCCTTCAGACTTGTAGGCATCTCTTAGCTCATCTGGCAACTGCAGCTTTATTTGCGCTGTACCAAAAGTTTTAAAAACGTTTACCAAAGGTGCAGGACTAAATAGGCTAGCCACTTTTTGTGCAAGCAAAATTCCATCCCCTGTGCACACAATATCTATATCGGTGGTGGGACGACCCAGTATCTTATCTCTCACAAATCCACCAATGGCATAGCAATCTACCTGCAGCTCTGCAGCCGCCTCCGCAATTTTATTTAAGATGCCCAACTCCTTTTGGGTGCATTCAATATACATAGCCTGCAAATATAAAGGCGAATGGAGAAAAAAGGCGAAAGGCCTAAGGTGAAAGGCGGAAGGTAGCTCAAAAGTGAAAGGTGAAAAGATTAAAGGTGAAAGGCGAAAAGTCAAATCATTGAAGATTATAGCGATACCAGACTGTCTGCCCTGTCGCAGCTACAGCTCCTTATTGAGCCTAGATAGCCACCCAGATCAGTCGATATTTATCATCCTACTACTTCGTAACAGCAATCCACTAATCACTAATCTACTAACTACTAATCCACCAATTAACTAATCACTAATTTACCAATCCACTAATCCACTAATCACTAATCCACTAATTCGGCACCAAACTTGACTATTATAATATCCTCAAAAAAATACCCTTTTAACGGCTTAATTTTGCCATATTGACGAACGAAAGCATTATCATGTTTAAACACCTAGACCTTAGCAACCCAGAAGACGAAATGGAATTTATGCCGATCATTCCCTTGAATGACGAAGACGAAGCAGATGCAGACGGGGCAATGTTTCCCGGCGAATTGCCCATACTACCTTTAAGAAATACCGTACTTTTTCCGGGAGTAGTAATTCCGATTACTGTTGGCAGAGATAAAAGCATTAAAGCAGTAAATGACGCCTATAAGACTGACAAATTGATTGGCGTAGTGGCGCAAAAAGACAGTAGCATAGAAGAACCCACCGTAAGCGACCTTGAAGATGTGGGTACCGTGGCCAAAGTAGTGAAACTGATTAAGATGCCCGATGGCGGTACCACCATCATCATACAGGGACGCAAAAGATTTAAAATAGAAGAAATAACAGCGGAAGACCCTTATTTTAAAGCCACCATCAAAGTACTGGATGAAGAAACCCTCAAAGGCGACAATGATTTCGATGCGCTCGTAGGCAGCATCAAAGATCTTGCTTCGCAAATCATTAGCCTCTCTCCCAACCTGCCGAGCGAAGCTGCCATCATTCTTAAGAATATTGAGAACCCATCGTTCCTTATACATTTTGTGAGCAGTAACCTTAACAGCGACCTCAAACAAAAACAGCAATTGCTGGAAATAAGCAATTTGAAAGCAAGGGCCGAACTTTTAATGAACCTGATGCACACAGAACTGCAATATGCAGAACTGAAAAACAAGGTGACCAATAAAACGAGGGCAGAGCTTGACAAACAGCAGCGGGAGTATTTTTTGCAGCAGCAGATGAAAGCCATCAAAGACGAGCTGGGTGGCGATAATGTGGCTGAGGTAAAGGAAATGCAAAAACGAGCAGAAACCAAAAAATGGAATGCGGCTGCAAAAGATATGTTTAACAAAGGGGCTGAAAAGTTGGAGCGCATGCACCCTTCTACCCCAGACTATTCCGTGGTGTACAACCACCTGGACCTGATGCTGGACCTGCCCTGGGAAGAATATACCCTGGACCAATACGATCTTAAAAAAGCCAAAAAAGTATTGGACCACGATCATTATGGCATGGCCAAGATCAAGGAAAGAATTCTAGAATACTTAGCGGTGTTGAAACTGAAGGGCGATATGAAGAGCCCGATTCTTTGTTTCCTCGGCCCTCCGGGTATCGGTAAAACCAGCCTGGGCAAAAGCATTGCGGCTGCTATCAACAGAAAATATGTGAGGGTAAGCCTTGGCGGCCTGCACGATGAGAGCGAAATACGAGGCCACCGCAAAACATATATTGGCGCTATGCCCGGCAGGATCGTGCAGTCTATCCGCAAAATAAAATCGAGCAACCCGGTGATGATTTTGGATGAGATAGACAAAGTGGGCAGCGACAACCGTGGCGACCCATCCTCTGCCTTGTTGGAAGTGTTGGACCCCGAACAGAACAACAGTTTTTACGACAATTACCTGGAACTGGAATATGATCTGAGTAAGGTGTTGTTTATTGCCACAGCCAACAACCTTAGCAATATTCAGCCTGCCCTGAGAGACCGCCTGGAGATCATAGACCTGAGTGGCTATGCCGTAGAAGAGAAAATTGAGATCGCCAAGCGCCATCTCATACCCAAGCAAATAGACATGCATGGTTTGAAACCTACGCCTTTTAAAATGAGCGATCCGGTAATTGAAAGAGTTATTGAGGATTACACCAGAGAAAGTGGCGTGCGGGAACTAGACCGGCAACTGGCCAGCATCATGCGCTACCAGGCCAAAGAAGTGGTATTAAAGGGGAAACTAAAAGCTACCATTACCAACAATGATGTAGAAAAGATTCTGGGTAAATCGAGGTACAGCAACGAGATATACAAAATGGCCAACATGCCCGGCGTGGCAGTGGGCCTTGCCTGGACCTATGTGGGCGGCGATATTTTGTTTATAGAAACCCAACTCACCGACGGCATGGGCGAACTAAAACTTACCGGCAACCTCGGCAATGTGATGAAGGAAAGTGCAAGTACCGCCTTTACCTGGCTGGAGGCCAATTGCAAAAAGATTGGACTAACCGTAGAAGATTTCAACAAGAAAGATGCGCACATTCATATACCGGAAGGAGCCACACCCAAGGACGGACCGAGTGCCGGCATTACGATGATGACCGCCTTAGCCAGTGCGTTTACCGGCCGAAAGATCAAACCCTACCTGGCCATGACGGGTGAGATCACCCTAAGAGGACAAGTGTTGCCTGTTGGTGGTATCAAGGAGAAGGTACTGGCCGCCAAGCGCTCGGGCATCAAGGAAATAATCATGTGCGTGCAAAATGAAAAAGACGTGTTGGAGATTAACCCGGCATTTATTAAAGGCATTAAATTTAATTATGTAAAAACGATGCAGCAGGTGTTGGACATCGCCCTAACCTAAGTTTTTTGAAAGAATAAAAGCCCTTTAACATTTCCTTTGCATTTATCAGCAAACCAAATATGTCCTATAAGCGTATTTAGTTTATTCAACTGATTTCATGTTGGTTGTTTTAAGGGTTAAAAAATAATCCCGCTGATTCTTCAGGGGGATTTTTTTATGCCATGTGCTTAATAAACAAATCCCCTTCGTGGAGGGGATGAATGAAAATTTCTTTATTTGTCAAATAGATCAGCCTTTTAAATCACGATCGTTTCTCCTCTCCATCCAGTCTTTCTCCTTTTCAGAAGTCAGTGCCTGCATTACCCCTATTAAAAAAATAACGGCTACGCTGGCGGTGAGCAAAAAAATGTTGTAGCTGTAATAACTGCTCACTTCTCTTGCGCCCGTTTTAAAAAACGTAATCATATCCATTACAAAAGCTGCTGCCCAGCACAACAACGCAACGGCAAAGAAGCCCTGCGAAATAAATCTTACCGC
>JBKJKD010000108.1:0-7401 GCA_046597635.1 Ferruginibacter sp.
ATTGTAAAAGGAATGTTGCAACACAGCCGTAGCAGCAGCGGTGTAAAAGAACTAACCGACATCAATGCCTTATGTGATGAATACTTACGATTAAGTTATCATGGATTGCGTGCAAAAGACAAAAACTTCAATGCAATCATGAAAACAGAGTTTGATGAATCAATTCGCAAAGTTAATATCATACCACAGGATATTGGAAGAGTTGTGCTGAATTTATTGACGAATGCTTTTTATGCTGTTGGGGAGAGGCTTCGACAGGCTCAGCCTGACAATGCGGATGTCACACTGAGCCTGTCGAAGGGTAGCATCAGCTACGAACCTACCGTTTCAATCAGCACCAAAAAACTTGGAAACAAAGTAGAATTAAAAGTTTCCGACAACGGCGGCGGAATCCCTCCAAAAGTATTAGACAAAATATTTCAACCATTCTTTACCACCAAGCCAACAGGACAAGGAACTGGATTGGGATTGAGTTTGAGTTATGATATTGTAAAAGCACATGGTGGTGAAATAAAAGTAGAAACTAAAGATAATCAAGGAACAACATTTATAATTTCTTTACCTGCAAATAATTAGTCAATGAAAACAAAACCAATCATAAAACAAAAATTTTCATTCCTTTTTGTGTTAACTATTATATTGATGTTGTCCGCTTGCAATAACTCCAATGAACTTAGCAAACTGCCTATTGCACTTGTAAAAAAAGATACAATCCTTAACATTGACCCGGTAAAAACATTGCCGGAAAAATTTAAAATTTTACTGGAGAATAAACATGTTCGGGTTGTTCAGTATAGTTTGAAGCCAGGTGAAAAAGATGATTGGCATACCCATCCAGCTAAATCTTCTTACGTTGTAAGCGGAGGCAAACTTAAAGTGTACCTTGAAAACGGGGAAATTATTTTTGCAGACGAAGAAACAGGAACAGCTTCATGGATGGACTATGTGGGCAAACACTATGAAGAAAATATTGGTAATACTACAGTGACAATTGTATATACCGAAATAAAATTATAGAATGAAAGCAAAATCAATCAAAGGAAAGTCAACTCAAGAAATTCAAACTGCTTTGCAACAAAGTATGACCGATGGTTTCAAACCCACACTTGCCATTATATTTATATCTATCAAACAAGACAGGGATACTATCGTCAGCCTTCTTGATAAGCAAGGCATTCAAATTTTTGGTGCTACAACTTCCGGAGAATTTATTGATGGTGAAATAAGCGAAGGAGGTATTGTTATTATGCTGCTCAACATCAATCCCGATTATTTCAAAATTTTGTTCCTAGAAACAGGCGAACATACTACACTTGAAAATGCTAAACAACTTGGAATAGAAGCAAAAAAAATATTTCCCAATCCAGCTTTTCTTATTGCAAGCGGCTGGTTACATATTGATGGGGAAAAGATCATCGAAGGAATTGAAGGAGGTTTTGGCGGAGAAGTAACTGTTTTTGGTGGAATGGCTGGAGATGATCTTGTGTTAACAGGCCCTCTTGTTTTTACCAATGGGAAAAGCAGTACCAATGGACTATTGGCAATCATTATTGATCAGGAAAAAATAGCAGTAAATGGAATTGCCACTTGCGGATGGAAAGCGATCGGTACTACCAAAACAGTAACCAAAAGTTTAGGCAATATTGTGTACACCATTGATGATAAACCTGCGCTTGATATGGTAATGAAATACTTAGGAGTAGATATTGACCTTAACTCAGGCAAAGATGTAGTAACCCATATCGGTGCTTATTATCCTTTACAACTTGAAAGAGAAAATGTGGCACCTGTAATGCGTACCGCTATGTTTGCCAACAAAAAAAACCGTTCTCTGATATGTACAAGCAACGTACCACAGGGTTCCAAGGTTCGCTTTTCATTGCCTCCCGACTTTGATGCTATTGACAAGGTAGTGGAAGAATGTACCGAAATAAAAAATAAAAAACAGCCAGAAGCAGATGCCATGATTATGTTTTCCTGTATCAGCAGGCATTTATCATTTGGTTTAATGATGCGGGAAGAAATAGAACAGGTTCAACATGTTTGGGATGCACCCATGATTGGTTTTTTCTGCTACGGCGAATTTGGAAAATCAAAAACAGGCAAACATGAATTTCACAACAATACCTGTTGTGTAGTGATATTAAAAGAAAAATAAAATGATTTAATCTATTACTATTATTTATAACCTAAAAAAAACAAACATGGAAAATTTAGAAATCGTAAAAGAAATGTATAACGCAGCTGCCAAAGCTGACTTCCCTGCTTTCCTGGGTGCAATGGATGCAGCTATTGAGTGGAATGAAGCTGAAAACTTTCCTTATGCCGATCGTAATCCTTACATCGGGCCACAGGCAATAGCAGAAGGCGTATTCGGCCGCATTGGTGCCGACTGGGAATATTGGACACTAACTGATCTTGAGTTTCACGAAACAAAAGATGATATGATCATAGTAACAGGCAGGTATAATGCAAAGCATAAAGTAACAGCAAAAGTTATCAAAGCACAGTTTACACATATGTGGCGGCTGAAGAATGGTAAGGCTACAAGCTTTCAGCAGTATGCCGATACTTACCAGGTAAATAAAGCGATGGGTAATTAAACAAAAATCATGAAAGCAAAATCAATAAAAGGAAATTCAACAGAAGCAATTAAAGAGGCTTTACTACAAAGCATGGCTGATGGATATAAACCAACACTAGCAATTGTTTTTATTTCTATTAAACAAGATAGAAAAGGGGTAGCTGAATTATTACATGAAAGTGATATAGATATTTTAGGTGCCACTTCTTGCGGTGAGTTTATTAACGGTTACCAAACTGAAGGCGAAATAGTTATTTTATTGTTGAATATTTCTAAAGATGCCTATACCATTCTATTCGACGAAATAAACAATGGCAGTATTTATGATATTGCGACTGACTTAGCACAAAAAGCGGTAAAAAGTTTTGCTAATCCTTCATTAATCGTTTGTTCTACAGGCATTAATGCAAAAGGTGAATACTTTGATGGAGAGCAATTCGTAAATGGGCTGAAACAAACACTTTCATCTGACAATATTTTCTTTGGAGGTATGGCAGGAGATGATATGACTTTTACAGGATCCTGTGTATTTACTAAACATAACCAAACAGATGAAGGAATAGTTGCTTTGGTATTAGATGCTAATAAAATATTGCTTAATGGCATGGCTACAATAGGATGGAAACCAATGGGCATTTCTCGCATCGTTACAAAAAGTGTAGGCAATAAATTGTATTCCATCGATCAAAAGTCAGCGGTAGAAATGTACTTCAAGTATCTAGGAAAAGAAGAAAAGAAAAACGATGAAGCATTTAATGTTTTTGAAGAACTGGGTTATACCTATCCATTTATTGTGGAAAGAGAACCAGGTGGGGAAACGGTTTTAAGATCTCCGCTAAAAATTGATCATAAAGAAAAAGCTTTGGTGATGGAAATAGGAATGTTGGAGGGGACTAAATTTTGGTTTTCCATGCCCCCAGATTTTGATATAGTTGATGAGATACTGCATGAAGCCTCACAATTTAAAAATACTACTAGTGCTGAAGCAGATGCTTTATTAATTTTTTCTTGTGCTGGAAGATCACCAGTATTGGGGCCATTGGCAACAGAAGAAAATAATGGATTGGCAAAAGTTTGGAATACACCAATGGCAGGTTTTTTTACCTACGGAGAATATGGAAGAACTAAGAAAGGAAAACAAGAATTTCATTCAGGAGCATGTTGCTGGGTAACATTAAAAGAAAAATAATTTTTTCAACACTTAATTAAGCAAATGCAATTAATAACTAAATGGTTAACTTTTATCCTGGTAATGCTTTTTACAAATATTGTAACATCAGCCCAAACAAAAAAGCAAATGGCAGAAGAAGTTTGGCAAAGAGAAATACAATACTGGAAACTCGTTGAAAAAAACGATACTATTAACTATAAAAAACTATGGGAGAAAGATTTTATTGGTTACGCAGGCGATGATACCACCAACAAAAGCCGCATAGCAAACTGGATAAGGGATATGTTTAAAGACAACCAAGTAAAGTATACGGTTGATGTTTATAAAAAGGCAGTGAATGTAGTTGATAATATTGTGATGACCTTTTATGATGAGGATGATATTTTCACCAACATTAAAACAGGTGTAATTAAAAAAGAGACATTCAAGATCACACATACATGGAAAAAATTTGGTACCACTTGGTTAATTATTGGTGGAATGGATGGTTTTAAAAAATAAAATATGAAAGCAAAATCAATCAAAGGAAAATCAACAGAAGAAATAGCATCTGCTTTGTCTGAAAGCATGGCTGATGGTTTCAAGCCTACATTGGCAATTGTATTCTTATCTGTTAAACAGGACAGAGAAGCTATTTCCAAATTATTGGACGAAAAAGGCATTCAGATATTTGGTGCAACTACTGCAGGTGAATTTATTGATGGCGAAATGGAAGCAGGCAGCATAGTTATGATGTTGCTCGACATCAATCCATCTTATTTTAAAATAAAATTTCTTGAAACAAGTCCGGAGACCGCTTTAGAAAACGCAAATAAATTAGGTATTGCAGGAAAAGAAACCTTTACCAACCCTGCGTTGATTATAGCAACAGGTGGAGTGTTCATAGATGGTGATCAAATTATAGAAGGCATTATACAAGGTTTTGGAAAACCTACCGCGTCCGCAAACAGGGAAGTAAACGTATTTGGAGGTATGGCAGGAGATGATTTGTTAGCTGAAAAACCACTTGTTTTCACCAACGGAAAAAGTACAGATAACGCAATTGTAGCTCTCATTATTGATGAAGACAAAATAGATGTGAGAGGTATTGCTACTTGTGGCTGGAAAGCTATTGGCACCACAAAAACAGTTACTAAAAGCGAAGGTAATATTGTATATACCATCGATGATAAACCAGCATTGGATATGTTAATGAAATACCTTGGTGTTGACGTAAAGCTGGATGCCAACAAGGAAATCGTGACATTCCAAAACTCCTGGTATTATCCATTGCAATTAGAACGGGAAAATGGAGATTCTGTAATACGTGCAACCAGATTTGCCAATCAGGAAGACCGTTCCCTTATTTGTACTGGAAGTGTGCCTCAAGGGTCAGCAATCAAGTTTTCGTTGCCACCAGATTTTGATTCCATAGAAACTGTCGTTACAGAATGCGAGAGCATTAAGGACAACGCACAGCAGCAGGCCGATGCCTTAATCATGTTTTCATGTGTGAGCAGACATTTATCGTTTGGGGCTTTAATAAAAGAGGAGATAGAGCAGGTACAAAGAGTTTGGGGTGCTCCCATGGCTGGCTTTTTTACCTATGGCGAATATGGAAAATCAAAAATCGGTAAACATGAATTTCATAACAATGCCTGTTGTGTGGTAGCATTAAAAGAAAAATAAACAAACATGAAAGCAAAATCAATAAAAGGTAAATCAATAGAAGAAATAGCTTCTGCATTATCTGAAAGCATGGCTAACGGTTTTAAACCTACATTGGCCATTTGTTTTATTTCCAAAACCCAAGATAGGACTGCAATCAGTAATTTATTGGATGCTGCAGGTATCAGCATTTTCGGTTGTACTACTAACGGAGAGTTTGTTGATGAAGAACCAGAAAAAGGCTCGGCTGCTATTCTTTTACTTGATATGAATAAAGATCATTTTAAAATTTATTTTGAAGAATTTCAAGATAAGAATTATCGTGACGTTGCAAAGGGGGTAGCTCAAAAAGCAAAAACAAAATTTACCACACCTGCTTTTTTAATTGGTACTAGCAATCCAGCGGCTGATGGTGAAGAAGTACTTCGTGGTATTGAAGAAGTAGCAGGTGCAGTAGTAAATGCCTTTGGAGGAGCTGCCGGAGACGATTATACTTTTACAGAAACATTTGTTTTTACAAACGGAAAAGAAAACAGTAATGGGATTGTTTGTATTGCCGTAGATGAGGAATTTATAAAAATAAAAGGTATTGCTACTTGTGGATGGAAAGCAGTGGGCACAGAGAAATTGGTTACAAAAAGCGAAGGAAACCATGTATATACCATAGAAAATATTCCTGTACTAGATCTTACTACAAAGTATGGAGGTATTGAAAATGTAACACCTGAGAATCAATATTTACTTATAGAAATAGCTGCTAATTTTCCATTACAGTTGCAACGAGAAAAAGGTGATCCTATAATGCGGCCAGGTCTGGTGATTGATTGGAATGACCATTCTTTTTACACGAGCGGCACCGTACCACAAGGCTCAAAAGTACGGTTCTCTCTTCCACCAGATTTTGATGTAATGGAAAAAGTAATTAAAGGGGTTGAAAATTTAAAAGCAACTGAAATGCCAGAGGCAGATGCGATGGTTGTATTTAGTTGTGCAGGCAGAATACTTTCATTAGGGCCACTAATGACACAGGAATTGGAAGGCATTAAAAAGGTTTGGAATGTACCCATGGCAGGTATGTTTAGCAATGCAGAACTTGGCAGGGCAACTGGAGGAAATTTAGAAATGCATAACCTTACTACCTGTGTAATAGCCTTAAAAGAAAAATAAATGAACCAACACTTACAAAATATACTATCCATTATTCAGCAAGATGAACATATATCTGCTGAGCAAAAAGTAACCATTTCTAAATCGTTGAAAGATGCGGATAAGGAATTAGAAATTACTTCTTTTAAGCTCGACAGAACAGAAAAAGTAAAACGAACTACTGCTATTCTTTTAGAAGAAACTATTGAAGAATTGGAACAAAAAAGGAAAGCCATTGAAGAAACCAATATCGCATTACATAAACTACTGGAAGATTTGAAATCCACTCAGGCTCAACTTATCCAATCCGAAAAAATGGCAAGCCTTGGTGAACTCACTGCAGGTATTGCGCATGAGATTCAGAACCCGTTGAATTTTGTAAATAATTTTAGTGAGGTGAATATGGAGTTGATAGATGAACTAAAAACCGAGGTGAGAACGCTCGCCGAAGATGAGATCTCTCTCCGCCCTAGGCGGATCGAGATGACGGAACAGTTGATTGACGACTTAAAAGCCAACTCCGAAGAAATAAATCATCACGGACAACGAGCTGCAGATATTGTAAAAGGAATGTTGCAACACTCTCGATCTAGTAGTGGTACAAAAGAACCAACAGACATCAATGTATTGTGTGATGAATATTTACGATTGAGTTATCATGGACTGAGAGCAAAGGACAAATCATTTAATGCAACGATGAAAACAGATTTTGATAATTCAATCGGTAATATCAATGTCATACCGCAGGATATTGGAAGAGTGGTGTTGAATTTATTAACGAATGCGTTTTATGCTGTTGATGAGAAGATGAAAGCTTGTCAGGCTGAGCTCGTCGAAGCCGACAAGACTAAAG
>JBKJKD010000066.1:0-2935 GCA_046597635.1 Ferruginibacter sp.
CTCCTTCGTACTTTGTTCGTCTCTACCTGCTTACAACCCGCGCTGCATAAGGGTTGGTAGCTCCACCTGGATATTTCACTACAAAGTTTACCACTTATTTCACTCGATAGTTTACCAGTGTTTCACTGCAAAGTTTACCACTCTGCGTTTGGGTAAGGCGTATTATTTCAGTCCAAAGTTTACCACTTAGGTATTGTTTTGTTCTGACATTCCGGCGCAAAGTTTACCACTTCAGGTGAGTTGTTGATAGCATTTTATAACGTCCTTGCTTTGTAAAAAAAGCATGGCTAATCAAGTGATATCAATGCAACAGATTCGAGCAATCATCCAATTTTTAGAAAAGGGGTATTCTCTTCGAGCAATATCAATTCAATTAGGCATTTCTAGACCAACGGTTACCTTGTATGTTACAAGGTTAAAAAAATCCATTCTTTCTCTTGAAGCGCTTCGGCAATTAAGTGATACAGAGTTAAGTGCTATCGTTTATGCACCGCCAATAATGATTGATTATAGCGATGATGAACGTAGGATGGATTTTAATGCCCGCACTCCCTATTTGTTAACAGAACTAAAGCGAACAGGAGTAACTAGATTATTGCTTTGGGAGGAGTACCGCAAAGAATACGCAAGTCCCTATAGATATACCCGCTTCTGTGATTTATTAAAAGAAGCCATTCGGCCATCTAAAGCTACCATGCATTTGACGCATAATGCTGCTGAGATGGTAATGGTAGATTTTGCTGGAGATAAAATGAGTTATGTAAACAAAGCCACAGGTGAGTTGATTGCATGCCCTGTTCTATTATGTGTATTACCTTATAGTAAATACACTTTTGCAATGGCATTACCAGATGCTACCATCCCGCAAGTAATCAAAGCCCTTAACAGTTGTCTGCAATATTTTGGGGGAATACCGCTCATTCTCAAGACCGATAATATGAAACAGGTTGTTATTAAGTCCTGCCGCTACGAACCTCTGTTTAGCGAAGTATTGCAACAATGGTCATCACATAATAATATTACACTGCTGGCTACAAGAGTGGCTAAACCCAAGGATAAGGCTGCAGTAGAAAACGAAGTTAAGATTGCTTACCAGCGTATTTATGCACCGCTTCGTGATCTATTGTTTCATCATATAGATCAACTTAATGCAGCAATACAAAAACAGTTGACTTTGCATAACGAAAAATTATTCCAATTAAAAGATCATAGTAGACTGCAATTATTTAAACAAGACGAACAACCACTTTTACAATCACTGCCTAACAGTCCATTTGTGATTAAACATCAGGTATCAGCCAAAGTACAAAAGAACTACCATATTACTCTTGGAGAAAACTACCATCATTATAGTGTGCCATACCAATACATCGGCAAACAAGTAAGTGCTGTTTATGATACTGATATTGTAGAGATCTACTACAAACATAACCGTATAGCACTTCATAGAAGAGCGTATAAGAAACACGACTATAGCACTACTGGTGAACATATGCCTTCTGGTCACCTTCATTATTTTGAACAAAAGGGTCTTACCGCTAACTATTTTTTAGAACAAGCTAACTATGTAGGACCATCCGCATACCAGTACATGGACAGGGTATTAAAAGCAAGGTCATTTACTGAACAAACTTATAATGCTTGTAAAGGAATCCTTCGACTCAACAAGCAGTATGGCAACACTCGCTTAGAAGCAGCTTGTAAAAGAGCATTAACGGGTAATGTCTTTAATTACAGAACCGTACAAAATATTTTGACCAACCACTTAGAACAGCTAGAACAGCTGGAGGTATGCTACCAAAACGAGTTGTTCAAACTACCCGAACACGCCAATCTTCGTGGACCCGATGCCTACCAATAAATTTATTTTTCTTAATATCAAAAACAGATAACAATGAACCAACAAAGCACACTAGAACAACTACACACTTTAAAATTAACGGGCATGGCAAAACGCTACGAGTCTGTTATTAAACAACCTGTGCACCAGCAGCCCGAACCACATGCATTAGTGGCTTCTCTTAGCGAAGCAGAAGCAAGCTATCGAGTACATCAAAGAACACAGCTGTATTTACGACTCTCAAAACTTCGCTACAACGCAACACCAGAACAAATTAACTGTACTCCAGGAAGAGGTATTACCAAAGAAATGTTGACTACACTAGCTGATGGAACCTTTATTGAAAAAGCTGAGAACATACTCATTACAGGGTCAACTGGTAGTGGTAAAAGTTATTTTGCTTGTGCTATGGGACGAAACGCTTGTAATTTTGGAGTAAGAACCATTTATTATTCTATGAACAGGATGATTGAGGCGCTAGCAGCAGCCAGATTAGATGGTACTTATGTAAGGTGGCTCAATATGATTGCTAAAATACCCTTACTCATCATTGACGATTTTGGATTGCAACCATTAAGCCCTGATATGCGATTGTCCTTACTACAAATATTAGAAGATCGCTTCGCCAAGGGATCAACAATAGTAACATCCCAACTACCCATAAAAAAATGGTATGAATATATTAATGAACCCACATTAGCCGATGCTATCTGCGACAGACTGACTGCAAACGCTCATAAAATAGAATTAAAAGGAGACTCCTTACGTTCAAAAAAATTAAACTAGTTTTATAGCACCATCAACAACTCCCTTCGGGTGGTAAACTTTGCGCTGAAATGGTGGTAAACTTTGAGTGAAATATCCAGTAATAGGACACATTTATTTGTCGTTCGAGTTCCCTTGAAGTAAAACTCTCTTTTTTACAAAGTCTTAAATAAAATTCTCTTTCTTCCTTAGAATTGCAACGAGAAAGAATAATAGTATTATTAGTCCAACTTAATTCTCTCAACATTGTTGAGATTTCTAGAAATTCACAAAAAGTTTCTTAAAACTGATGCTGATATTTATAGACCTCACTATACACAACTCATGGGG
>JBKJKD010000140.1:0-4274 GCA_046597635.1 Ferruginibacter sp.
ATGCCTGCGGTGAGCTCTCCAAGTGAGGCCATCTTTTCGGATTGGATCAATTGCTTTTGAGTAGCCTGTAATTCGGTCAAAGCATTTTCAGCTCTTTTCTTTTCTTCTTTTATTACAAGATTTGCCTTTTCTTTTTGCCTATTATTTTTAAATAAAATTATTCCTATCGTTAGAAATACCAGTATTACAGAGAGCAGACCATAAAGTTTTATTTTATTTTGCAGAGCAATTCTTTCCTGTTCTGCTTCCTGCTGCCTGGCTTGCTCATTCAAATTTATCGCCTGAAACTGTTTCCTTTTTTCGGAGCTGAATAACGAGTCTTTGGTTTGAACAACTAAACGTAGAAATTTAAGGGAACTGTCTATGGGCCCCGTTATTTCATAAGCAGCATACAAGTAATTGTAAGCCCTTAATAATTGCGGCTTAAATCCTTTCGCCTTTGCAAATTCCACAGCCTTCACTGCATATAATTTTGCACTGTCGTGTTGATTAATCTCGAGAAACAGTTGGGTATAGTCATTTAAAGTCCATACATAATTTAATAAGTCCGTAGATTCTGCTTTATTCAAAGTTTCATTGTATAGCAAACGGGCAGAGTCATATTTTTTCTGAGCCACGTAGTTTTCCCCAAGAGTTCCCAGAGCTGTAGAAAGCATTCCGAGATCATTTAATTCTTTTGCATAATTTAATGCCGCCTGTGCATAAGCAAAACCTGAGTCGGCATGGCCGAACTCCACAAAATCAGCTCCCAGGTTATTATTGGCCTGCGCCAATTCATAATTATCGCCGACGAGTTGCGCAATCTCAAGCGTTTTTTTATCATAGTAGATTGTCTTTTCCAAGTCACCTGCGGCATAATAGGCAAGGCTTATGACCCTATTTGAGAGCATTATGCAGTAATTATCTTTTCGTTTTTCTGCTCTTGATAGAATGTGTATCGCATCTGCAAGTACAATATTGTAATCACCGGTATGAACTAAATATGTCCCTATCGCCAAACGGATATAATCAACAGTTGGCAGATCATTTTTTCCTGTAAAATATTTTGTAAGGTTACCGGCTTCTGCGATTATGCCCGTATCATCCCGAAGAGCGTACAGATATTTAAAAATAATTCTGTGTTTATCATCATCTGTTTTTGCAGAGGCATAACGGGTTTTAACAGGCTCGGGCAAGGGCTGGGCTTTCCCCAAAAAAAAACTGAAGATACAAACCCAAAAGAGCAATTGTTTTTTATGCATGATTTGAAATTGGTAAATAAAACGAAAATGTTGTTCCTTCTCCTTCCTTTGTTTCCACCGTTAATTCTCCTCCATGCGCTTTCACAATATCGTAACTTAAAGATAAACCCAAGCCAGTTCCCTGCCCTGTGGGTTTGGTGGTGAAGAAGGGTTGGAAAATTTTATCTAATGCGCCGGGTGAGATGCCGGAGCCATTGTCGGATACAGAAACCAAAAGCCCCCCCGCCCCTGAAGGGGAGCTTAGCTTTCGGGTGGCAATAGTCACTATTGGTTCGTAGGGTTCTCTACCCCCCGGCACTTGTCCCGATGTAGTCGGGAGGGGATGGGGGCTCTTTTTCTTTTCATCCACTGCATAAAACGCATTGTTGATTAAATTCAACACCACTCTGCCAATATCCTGCGGAATGATGTTGATGTTGCCAATAGAATTATCGAAATCAGTTTTGATCGTTGCATTGAAACTTTTATCTTTTGCACGTAAGCCATGGTAGGAGAGACGCAGGTATTCATCACATAATGCATTAATGTCTGTGGGTTCTTTTACGCCGGTGCTGTTTCGGCTATGTTGCAGCATTCCTTTCACTATTGCATCGGCTCGTTTGCCGTGGTGATTTATTTTTTCTAAATTTTGCGCAATGTCATTTAATAATTCATCTTCCAGTTGCTCGTCTCTTTCACTTTTCACTTTTGACTTTTCACTTCTTAGCTCTTCAATCAATTCAGTATTTACTTCCGAAAAATTATTTACAAAATTTAATGGGTTTTGAATTTCATGAGCAATGCCGGCGGTCAGCTCTCCCAGCGAAGCCATTTTCTCTGACTGAACCAACTGTGTCTGCGTAGCTTTCAAATCAGCCAGTGCAGCCTGCAGCACCAGGTTAACTTTTTGTTTGTTATGGCTGTTGCGCCATAAGAACCCTGCAACCGCTATCAAAATGAGCAATCCTCCTACCAATCCATATAGCCTCACCCTGTTTCTAAACTTTGTTCTTGCCTGTTCAGCTTCTTGTAATTTTTTTTCTTCATTATAAGCAGTCGTTTGCAGATCCTGTTGCTTTTGCATTTCCATCAACGATACTTCTTCCTTACCACTTAGATTTTCCAGGCTGTCTTTGAGTTGGTATGCTTCGGTAAGAAATGTATAAGCCTTTTTATAGTCTTTCAATCCTGCATAGGCTTCCGCCTGTGCACCACAGATGTTAATGGTAGCTGAGAGGTTTTCGGTTATGTCCGGCTGCTTTCTCATTTCAGCAAGAAGCGGAATAACAAGATTATACTGCTTTGTTTTGCTATAGTAAGTGAATAGGGAATACTTGTAACCAATATCCTTGCTAGCTACCGAATCTCCGGCCAGTGTTTTATACAAAGTGAGATAATGTTTTACTGAATCAAGCTTATCCGCATAGCCGAAAAGACCCAATTTTATTTTTGCCTTCTGTAACGGTGATAAGAAATAACGGTTGTTGAAATTATTTTCGATCAGCCGGGTGTATTCATCCAGGTTAATCAGGCCTATATAATATTTAGAATCATAGAACCATTCCATACTATTTCCATATGCTCCTATTGAATCCCGTAGTTTCTCCGTTTCTGCAGAATAATAACGGGCTTTCACTGTATCACTGAGGTAAGCATATTGCGAAGCCAATCGATAAAGAATAGCAAGTGTTTTGTTAGGGTTTTTCAATTTTTTATTCAACTCATATAGCCTAACTATCCATTCGGTGGCCTTTTTATTTTGTCCGGGCCATTCAGTATACATCTGTGCTAAACCGATTATCGCCGATTCCTTTGCTGATAGATTCCTGTCTTGCCTGGCATAATCCTGAAGAGGGAGAAGATAGTTAGCCGTTTTTACACCATCTTTTTTGTGAATATATACATGTGCTAACTGTTTGAATACTTCAAGCTTCAGCGAATCTTTGCTTACAGAGTCTTTTTTCCATCCTTCCCATAATGTTTTTGCATTGAGTATATTTTCTTCGGCTGTCTTTAGATTAATGTGAATATTGATACTGGCAAGATCCACATAACCGGCAATCTTTTCTTCTACAAGGTTATTGCTGGTGGCCCAGTCAATATACCGACGGGCTTTTACCGTATCGGTTTCGTAATAGTTATCCCACCACAGGCTCCTGGCTTTTAGTTTCACATCCTTTCCGCCGGCTGTCATTGTTTTTACTTTTCCAAGATAAACTCCGGCCAAACTGTCTTTGTTTGTTTGCTTATAATGCACTGCCATGATGCCATAAGCTTGCAGTTTGTCCCAATTCGATTTGGCCTGCTGAAGGATGGCCAGTAATTGCTTTTCAGAATAGTACTGCTCAAACCCCACCTGTGCATTTGTACTTAGTGAAATAAGAACGAAAATCAATATGACAATTTTTTTCATAAACAGCGATTGTAATAGTTTTATGTTTAAGACCTATCCATATCTATAGCGGTAAAAGGATAGAAAATTGTGTCCCTTCATTTTCTTTGGTGTCTACGCTTATTTCTCCACCATGTGCTTTTATAATATCATAGCTCAAGCTCAATCCCAGTCCTGTTCCCTGACCAGTTGGTTTTGTAGTAAAGAAGGGCTGAAAGATTTTATCCAATATTTTTTGAGGAATACCGGGCCAGTTGTCTCTCACTTTTATCTCTACCTTATCGCCTATTTTTTTTGTAGTTACCCAAACAGTAGGCTCATGCTTGTGCTCAGGGTCCTTGAATCCGCCTTCGGGGGACAGGGGGGCTGCATAAAAAGCGTTCGTCAACAAATTCAAAACCACCCTTCCAATATCCTGCGGAATGATATTTACTTTTTCTAGTGATGCATCAAAATCAGTTTTAATGGTTGCAGTGAATGATTTGTCTTTTGCCCGCAAACCGTGGTAGGAGAGGCGCAGGTACTCATCACACAAGGCATTGATATCTGTTGGTTCTTTTACTCCGCTGCTGCTACGGCTATGTTGCAACATGCCCTTTACAATGGCATCGGCACGCTTGCCATGGCTATTTATTTTTTCTAAATTCTGCGTAATGTCATTT
>JBKJKD010000243.1:0-3470 GCA_046597635.1 Ferruginibacter sp.
ACGTAAGGGCCTTTAACGGTAATTGCTGGAGTACGGGTAATATCAATACTGGTGTAATAAATATCAATACAGCTCCGGTAATAACTGGGCAACCAACTGATGTTTCTGTTATCTCACCCAATTCGGCCAGCTTCACCGTTACAGCTACGGGTACGCCTATCAGCTACCAATGGCAGTTGTAACGGTGAAGCTGGCTGAATTGGGCGAGATAACCGAAACATCAGTTGGTTGCCCTGTTATTACCGGAGCTGTATTGATACTTATTACACCGGTATTAATATTACCCATACTCCAGCAATTACCGTTAAAGGCCCTTACGTAAATCGTACCAGTTGTGTTTAAAACATAATTGGAAGATGTTGGGTTTGCTACGCTTATGCCTGCGGCAGTTGTCTGCCAGTAAAATCCTGCCGGATAACTCAGTGTTACCGGGCCACAGGATGGATTTGCAGAGACGGTGATAGTGGCGCCGGGATCAGCAGGCGCTGGGCTAACCGTTACGGAAACCACATTGGATGTTTCTGAAGTACAGCCTGCATTGGCTACTATGCAGCGATAAAAATAATTGGAACTGATTGTATTTACATTTAGCGTTAATGCTGTTTTACCCGTGTAGGTTGCGCCTGCAGGTGCACCATCTGCTACATCTGCCCAACCTGTACTGCCATTAGCGCTTCCCTGCCATTGGGGCGTAAGGTTTGTACCGCTGGCCAAAACAGCTAAAGATGCGTTTCCTGAGTTACATATGATGGCATTGGCAGGCTGACTGGTAATAGCCGGTGCACTGTTCACTACCAGTTTTGCCGGATTGGTGAAGGCGTCACAACCACTTGCTGAAATTTTACACCGATAAAAATATTGTGCAATAACAGCAGTAGAATTTACCGTTAAAGACGAAGTAGTGGCATTAGAGTAAGAAGCACCTGCCGGTGTACCATTTACAACATTAGCCCAGCCGGAACTACCATTTACACTGGCCTGCCATTGGTAAACCGGGGAGCCAGCAGAAGTAGAGGTATTAAAAACTGCATTTGACCCAACACATGCTGAGGTATTGGAAGGTTGACTGCTGATAGGAGGAGGTGCGCAGTTGTAGACGGCAACCATATTAATGTTATCCAGACCTATTTCATCTCTGAAACCTGAACCAGACACATCAGCACTTGACCAGCGCACATAATAATAAGACCCAGGTGAAACATTTAGTCCTGTAATAGTTGTTGATCTTGAAGGGGCGGTACCAACAGCTACCCAGCCAGCACCATCAGCAAGCTCCGGAGTAGTATAATCTAAAGCTGCCACCGGCGTGTAAGTAATATCATCTGCAGAGTATGAAAAATTAAAGGAATTAGCCCTGCCTTCATCATTTCGCACAAAAAGATCATAGGAAATATTTAGTTGGGTAATATTGGTTATTCCATCATTTTGAACCCTTAAAGTAATCGTTCCCGGGGCAAAATCAGTTCCACCTGGTTGGAACATGAGGCAAGGATTTGACACAGAACCAGGTAATCCTGTGTATGCATAGATACCGCCAGTTGACTGTGCTGTACTCGCAGATCCTCTTGTATAATCAGTATTAGAAGTAATTTGCATTCCCCCAAACGAAAGTGCACCATCGCTCCAGCCTGTAATAGCCCAGGCAAAAGAGTTTAACCTGCCGGCAGTGGTTGGGTTTGCCGAAAACCCGGCTCCTGCAAATGCAGTAAGGGCATTGGTTCCAACTGAAACCTGCATGGTACTGGAAAAATCGATCAGGTGAGAAGTAGCACTGTTCGAAAACTTCACTTGTGCCTGTAGTTTGGTGTTCAAAAACAAACTGCTCAATAAAAAAAACAGGAGAGGTATTCCTCGCAGGGACACTTTGCTCCTGCCCAAAATACAGGCATATTTTATCTTACTGAATTTCATCTTAAACACTTATTGCAAATAAATAAACCTTTTCAGAAGATAATTGGTGGCTATGTCAGAGATAAAAGCTGCATAAATGTAAATAAATATCTCCGTTAAAAAACAAATCATGATTCTAATGCAAAGGTAAATGTTGTAAATATTTCCCTGTATTTGGGCAATCAATTTTGAGGTTTTCCAATTCATTGCAAAACCTACCGATTAACTATTATTTTATTAAGGTACATGCCAAGGGCCTATCCTTAAAATTAAGAAGTGGGCTTAAACAACCCACTTCTTAAAAGCTATGTCTGCAATGCTACTGCAGCTTTATTAATGTAACCATTTTGCGTTTTTTACCTTGTACTACCTCAACCATATAGGTGCCGTTGAACAGCCCGGCTCCTACCCGAATGTTGTTGGAACTGGTAAGTTTGGTATTTACTTCTTTCACAACTCCATTTACATCCATTATTCTCACCGTTACGGGCTCGTTGCTATTACTGCTCAATTTTAGCAGAAAATCGCTGGTTGACGGATTTGGATAAGCTTCTACAACAATAAAATCTGGTTGAGGTAACGATGCTACAAACGTAAACTCTCTAAAATTGGGAACTGAACAATTGCAATCTACATTCTCAAACCAATAGGTATAATCACCACCAAATACTTTTTTGGCAAAGAATTTACCAATCATAATCGCAGGAGTAGATGCGGTAGATTTTTTAGTTTCTATTGTTCCGTTCGGTGCATAAATGGTCGCTGTTACAATCGATCCCCTGTCAACACTGACATTACCATTTACATGGAATTCAACGAGGTTGTTATCAGGATTGATGAGGTTATCTGTACCTACACTCAAATCCTTTTTAACCCTCACTTTTGTGCATTTGTTGAACTTGAGAGTAGCATTCTTTTTCATGTCAATGTTATCGGTAACATTCAGCGACAAACCATTAATAATAAGAGTAGCGTTATCGCCAACAGTTATCTTACGATACAAGGTATCATTTGCTCCCAAAGTTCTGGTAGTGTTATTGGGCACATTCAAATCTGTATTGCTTGAGAATGGAATATTGCCTTCAAAACCTGGCAATGTAATGGTAACCATACCATACACCGGATTCTCTACGGTACTTCCGTTATTAATGTTAAGAATGGGTGCTATCACTTGTGAAAGTGGGTTACCAACGCTGGAATAATTATCAATGCTGATCTTACCATTAGCGGTAGTAATTCCTACGGAACCATTGTATACCGTATCCTGTTTGCCTAGGTTAATTTCATCAGTTGCAAGAATTACATAGGTAAAGGTGATGATGTTTGCATAAGCAGTATCCTTGGTTCCTACTGCGTCTGTTACAATTACCCTGTAGGTACCTGGCGCCAGGTTGTTACGTGTTGCCTGAGTAGATCCATTATCCCACAGGTAGCTGTAAGGGGCAACTCCGCCAGTAGCACCTGCAGTTGCAGAACCATCCGCATCGCCACTACATTTTACATCTTTCGTGGAAACGATACGGGCATCAAGTAAATTACTCACAGCGCATTTACCACATTGGCTGTTATAATACCAGTCA
>JBKJKD010000293.1:0-7995 GCA_046597635.1 Ferruginibacter sp.
GGAGTCATAGTTTCCAGTACACGGGGATCCATCGGGGTAGTGGAATTATTATCAAGGTAAATCGGCAATTTCAACATATCGTTCATAGTTATTTTTATTAATTCTTATAACGCAAATTTACTATAAAAGGTTCTATTTTAGTGCCGCTTAATATCTCGCCAGTATCATTTTACTCATTTCGTAAACCTGGCTTTTAAAAAAATTATATATGCTTAAAGTGGAACATATTGGCATTGCAGTGAGAGACTTCGGAGTGTCTATACCGCTGTTTGAAAAATTATTTAACACAACCTGTTATAAAAAAGAGCTGGTAGCTACTGAAAACGTACACACAGCATTCCTAATGCAGGGCGACACCAAGATTGAACTGCTGGAGAGCACTTCTCCTGAAGGTGTGATTGCAGGCTTTATAGCAAAGAAAGGAGAAGGCCTGCATCATATCGCTTTTGAAGTGGATGATATTTATGCCGAAATGGAGAGACTGAAACAAGAAGGCTTCATATTACTAAGTCCGGAACCCAAGGCTGGCGCCGATAATAAGCTGGTTTGTTTTCTTCACCCAAAAACTACCAATGGCGTTTTAATTGAGATCTGCCAGGAAAAAAGGTAGCTGCCCATTACCAAGATCTCCCTATTGCAAATAAGGATTCCCCTTTTTTTCTGCCCCAATAGTGGTTGGTTCACCATGGCCGCTATACACGATTGTTTCATTTGGCAAAACAAAAAGCTCATTTTTAATACTGCTTATCAGGGTATCAAAATTTCCGCCGGGTAAGTCGGTGCGGCCAATGCTTTGTTTAAAGAGCACATCTCCCGCTATTACAAATCCATCTTCTTTGCTGTAAAAACTAATACTAGCAGGGCTATGACCAGGGGTGAACAATATTTTAAGCTCATCTTTTCCGAGGCTTACCTTTTGCCCGGGTTGCAAAAAAACAAATTCGCCTGCATAATTATCGAAAGGCATATTGTACATCAAACCGCTAGTGGGTGCAAACTGCAGCGCAGGCAATTCCCCTTCGTGCAAATGCAGGCTGAGGCCATACTTGTCTGCCACGAACTTATTACCAAAAACATGATCGAGATGGCAGTGGGTGTTTAGCAACAATTTTGGGTGAAGGCTGTTCTGTTCTATAAATGTTGATAGCGCTTCTCTCTCCTCTTCAAAATAACAGCCGGGGTCAATAATTATGCATTCGTTAAACTCGTTGTAAAGAATGTACGTATTTTCCTGTATAGGACTAAATTCGAATGTTTTTAACTTGAGCATGATTAGGTTAAATATTTTAATGATTAGTCCGAATCAAGTAATTTAGTACTCAATATCAACTTAATAGTATGGCAAAGTTCCGCAGAATAATTCTAATATCCTTCCTCTTCATTTTACCCCCCGTTATTGGTATTGCCCAGGTGAATTCGGTTTTATTTGGCCGCAACCGTGTACAACACAATAAATTTAAATGGCAATACTACCAAACCAAAAATTTCAACGTTTACTTTTACGATAATGGTCAGGAGTTGGCAAAATTTGTAGCCCAAAGTGCTGAACAGGAATTGCCACAAATAGAAGCATCTACAGAATTTAGTTTGCAACGCAGGGCTAATATTGTGCTTTACAATGAGTTTGCCCACATGCAGCAAACCAACATCGGCCTTGAAACTGACATCCTCAAAACAGGCGGCACTACTAAATTTGTTAACAATAAAATGGTGGTTTATTTTAACGCAGACCATGCTAATCTGAAGAAGCAGGTAAGGGAAGGAATAGCTCAAATTATTACACAAAATTTATTATTTGGAGACGACATTGGAGAAGTGGCGGGCAACCAGGCTTTGCTTGATTTACCTACCTGGCTCACGGACGGCTACATGGCTTATGTTGGTCAAAACTGGAGTACCGATCTGGATGATGATTTGAAAAGTGAACTCCTCAGTGGCAACTACAACAAGTTTTCATCCCTTAGCTACGCCCGGCCTTTATTGGCTGGTCATGCCTTTTGGTATTTTATAGAAGAAAAATACAAGAAAGAAAACGTTACCTATTTCTTTTACCTGGCCAGGCAATACAAAAATCTGAACAAGGCAAGTCAGCAGATAACCAAGCTTAAATTTAATGCGCTCCTCAAAGAATTTATGGAGTTTGAAACGGAGAAATATTACAAAGATGTTACCCGCCGCAAGTCTTATCCAAAAGGCAGCTATGTAGAAGGCTTTACCATCAGCAAGCGGTTAAATTATTTTCGGTTTAATGTAAACCCAAACAAGCGTAACAATTCTTTTGTAGTAACGCAGTACAAAAAAGGAATTGTAAAGGTTTTGTTGAGTGAAGATTTTGAATACAAAACATTACTAAAATATGGTGTACGCAGTTATGAAAACGAACTGAATCCCAGCTACCCAATTATGGCCTGGGACCCTAAAGGCACCCGTATTGCGGTGGCCTATGTTACGGAGGGAAGACTGAAATTGTTTGTATACGATATCATCACCAGGATTAAACAATACAAGCTTGACCTCACCGACAAAGTAGACCAGATACAGGACATGAAATACATGCTGGATAGTAAGACGCTCTTATTTTCTGCAGTAAAAAACGGTCATACAGATATCTATACTTTCAACATCGACAACGAAAAATTACAGCCCATTACCAATGATGTGTATGACAATGTGGATGCATCTTTCGTGGCTTTCCCGGGAAAGACCGGTATCATTTTTAGCAGTAACAGACCAAGCGCTATTGCCAAAACAGGCGATACCGTGTTGCCCAGCAACAACCGTTACAATGTATTTATGATTACAGACTTTGGCGACAAACCTGAACTAAACCAAATATCACAACTTACCAATCTGAAATACGGTAATGCCCGTTCACCTATGCAATACAATTCCAATCACTTCACATTTGTGAGCGACGAAAATGGCATAGGCAACCGTTATGCAGGATTTTTTACCAGCACCAAAGTAGGCCTTGATACACTAGTGTTAATCGGCGATGATATTCTTAGAAACCCAACACCGCAACAAGTAGACAGTACGCTGACGGTCTATAAAAAAACTGATGTTGATTCCATAGCGGTGGTTTCAATCTCCGAAGATTCGGCCTACAGTTTTCCCTTAACCAATTACCAAAGTAGCCTTGTAGAAACCCGCATTGCAGGAGACGACAACCAGGTGAGTGAAGTTACCCGCCAGAGCGATGATAAAGTATTGTATAAATTAAAGATTGATGAAATAGCATTGAAGAAAAGAAATGTGACTGCCCAGCCTACGGAGTATGCAAAAAAATTGATGCGGGAAAGCAGGTTAACTTCAGTAGATGTTGCCAACCCGGCCATTAACCGGCCTGCCCCGGCGGTAGATACGGTGAAAAAGCAGGATGATCTTTTTCAAAATGAATTTGGCACCGACTCTTCAACCACCAAACCGTTGATCGGAAATGTTTTTGACGGTGGCGAAACCAACAAAGAATCTGTGCTGGCTACAGCCAAACTGTACCCCTATAAACCGAAGAAGTTTTCTGTAGATTTTGGTGGCGGCGGAATAAGCAATTCGGTGCTTATCAACAGATACCAGGCTTATGCCGGTGGCAGCGGCCCCATTATGCTTAACAGTGGTACGCCACTAAACGGCCTTGTGAGGTTGGGCACCAGCGACCTTTTGGAAGACATCAGGATTACGGGTGCTTACAAAATAAGTTCTAACCTTAAGGATAACGAATGGTATATAAATTATGCAAACTTGAAAAGAAGAGTAGATTGGGGTACCTCTTACTATCGCAACGTGCAAAGCTTTCAAACAAGCAACGGTTTGCCCGTTAGAATTTTTACAAATTTATACCAGGCCAATATTGCCTATCCTTTTGACGAAACAAAAAGCATCCGTTTTTCTACCGGCATTCGCTCAGAAAAGCAGGTGCTAGCGAGCGTTGACCAAACAACTGCGCCAGTGGAAAGCCACCGGACTTTGTATAATCTAAACCCGCTGGAATATGTGTACGACAACAGCCTTAACCCAGCTATGAATATCTGGAATGGTTTGCGTTATAAATTTTCAGTGGATTGGAACCGGCAGGTAAGCGGGGTAAAATTTGCAGATGGGCCTAACACATTCAACTTTGGAATCGACGCCCGTTACTACTACCCTATTTATCGCAACTTCATATGGGCAGGGCGTGCCGCTGCTGACTTTAGCTGGGGTAGCCAAAAGTTCATCTATTATCTCGGTGGTACAGATGGTTGGTTGATGTTTGGCAACAACGAAAAACGAGATGATAATGGTAACCTGATCAGAGAAAGATTCTTTAACAGCAGCAACCCACCAGATCAGGATAACGATTATGCTTTTCAAAGTTTAGCAGTAAACATGAGAGGTTACATTCAGAACGTGGCCAATGGTAACAATGCGGTAGTGTTGAACAGTGAATTCAGGCTGCCGGTGGTTTCTACTTTCTTTGATAAAACAGTGAACAATCCCTTTCTACGCAATTTTATGATCACACAATTTGTAGACCTTGGTACTGCCTGGAACGGAGCGTACGATTCCTTTAAAAGGCCAGATGTAACCTACCGGGAAGGCGATGTGTTGGTTAAAATAAAATCTGGCGGTCTTGGTCCTTTTGCAGGCGGCTATGGCTTCGGCGCAAGAAGTATGCTTGCTGGCTACTTCATCAAATATGATGTGGGTTGGCCCATGAGTGGTTTCTTTAAAGGAAGACCCATCATGTATGTATCGCTTGGGTTAGATTTTTAAGAGATCATAGAAGACATCTTGAATAAATGAGGTCGTAAGAAAAGGTAAGGAAGTTTCACACAAAGGCCACAAAGGAATACAAAGTGTACAAAGAATTTGGTTTATAATCAATCGTTGTCTCTTTGCCTCCTTTGTGGCCTTTGTGTGAAACTTTCTATTTTGAAACAACATCATTTTTAATTTCGGTGAGTGCCTGCGGCAACAACTTTATGAAATAATACAAGAGAGAATAAACAGCTGTAAACAAAACCGTAATAGCCCATACTTTATAATGATCCACAGGGTTTATCATTTTACTTACAATGTCGGCAGCCAGTCCTACAGGGTTGTTCAACACATCCCAACTGTTCCATCTTTGAAACCTGCCGAGGTAAACACCAAAAGAACCGAGGAATAAAATAATCGCCATCAGGCCATGCACTTGCCTCTGGCTAAATATTCCTTGCAGGTGTAGCTCCGCTTTTCGCAAAGAAATAAATGCCAGCACAATACCCATAAACGAAGAGGCAAATACCAGCACTGCATCGTACCACCAAGGCATATTGCTTTCACCCTGCAGGTGCACCAGGTCTGTAACAATGTATAAGGCATTGGGGAAAAACAAGAGCCAGCTTGCAAACAACACAACTTGCTTCCACCGTTCACGATGCCTGTACTGGCTAAAAAATGTGGAGAGCGCATAGGGAATCCATGCAAGAAATAGATTCCAGCCAAGAAAGAGATAACTCAGCGAACCCGAATACAAGCACCTAAACACAAGCAAGGCGGCAATGAAGAAGAAGAAGGCGTAAAATATTTTATGAAAAGAATTGAAAGATTTCATGGTTACAGGTTTTGAAAAATGATTAATAGCTTGGGTAAAAAGATGATGGTGCCGCAGCAAACAGATATGAGTGCAGCCAGCAGCACTGCGGCTGCACTCACATCTTTTACAAGTTTAATTACGGGGTGCTGCCCGGGATGAAACAAGTTGCAGAGCTGTTCTATGGCAGTATTGAGCATTTCCAGCGAAAGCACCAAACCCACGCATAGCAATACCAACACCCACTCCTGTGCGGAGATACTCAGCCAGTAGCCTAAGACCAGCACCATCACCGTCACCAGCAAGTGAATTTTAAAGTTGGGTTCCTTCCAACACAGCCGCAAACCATTTATTGCAAAACCAAAGGATTTAATCAATCGCATATTTTTAGCATTAATTTTTTATAAAAAATTCGAAAGAAACTACCTAACCCGCATTTATTTGCTGCCTGAGGCTATCGGTATTCTCCACTAAAAGTTCAAACCAATGCCAGTCTTTTATCGGAATGGTTTGTCGGCCTCTGTCAAAAGCCTTTCTAAATTTACTCCAATGCTCCGGCATCGTAACGCATCCATATAAAACAGTAGCGAGTACAGGAAAAGAAGCGTGCCTGTTGCCAAGCATGAACATCTGCAGGCACACTTCTCCTTCGTCTGTAGTATCATAGTTTAGCAAGATGTGCTTTATATCATGGCGTGCATAATACGGCAGCAATTCCAACTGCTTGTGATCAATAAAATTTACAAGATCTCTTCCCAGGGTGCCGGTTCTAAAATGCATCAACTCTTGTTTAGAATAAGGAAATATCTCTGGCTGCCGCACCAATTTTAAAATGGGCAAAGCCATTTGGTGGGTTAAATACACCAATACTGCCGAACGGATTTTTACAAGAAGTTGATACATGGTGATCATTTTATAAA
This sequence comes from Ferruginibacter sp., assembly GCA_046597635.1. Lineage (GTDB taxonomy): Bacteria > Bacteroidota > Bacteroidia > Chitinophagales > Chitinophagaceae > Ferruginibacter. Next base: position 6,475 of record JBKJKD010000293.1, read on the forward strand.
TCAGGAATTGGTGGATCCAGATGGCCCGTACCAGCTTATTTTTCTACTTCCAAACATTACGAGTGCCAGCACAATGAACAAGCCAATACTTCCCACGAGCAACGCTGTGTCTTCCAGGCGAATTAACACAAAAATGAAACTATACAGGCTGCTCAAGAGCAGGAAGAAAATACCGCCGGTTTTCCAGCTGTTGAAATGACTCTTTGCATAAAAACTAATGAGCAAGATGGTGGCAGCTGCTGCAATGAAGTAGGCGTAATCGAACAAGATGTATTCACTGATGGCTAGTAGCAACGTATAAAAAATAACCAATGCCAAACCCACCAATACATATTGTACCGGATGAAACGGCTTTTTCTGCATCAACTCTATAATGAAGAAAAATGCAAAGGTTAGTCCGATGAAAAGGATACCATATTTTACGCTTCGCATTGTTTTGTTGTATTGATCTGCTGGTTGAACCAGGCTCACCCCAAAGTCCATCGTGTTGGTTTGAACCGATGCAGAGCGCATTACATTTGCAAAAGGAAGATTGGCCTGCGTAAAGTTCCAGCGGGCACTAAAGCCGCTGTCAGTCACCTGCCGTTGGTTAGGAAGCATTTCTCCATCAAAAGAGGGACTCGGCCAGGCCGAGCTGAGGCTATACTTGCTGGTAGAACTAAGCGGAATAAAATGCAGCTGTTCACTGCCCTTTACCTTTACATTCATGCTAAATGGAATACCCATTGAGGCACTTTCCTGGGTGAGCGAAACGGGTACCGACAAACCTACTTTTCCAAAGTTTTCTACCGGCATGCCCGGTATCATCCGCTTATTTTGTGTTCCAAAATTTACATAGATTTCCTCTTCTATTCCTTTAAAATCACTTAGGCTGAAACACAGTTTTGCATTGGCAAAGTCTACCCTGCTCAGTTGCACATCAGCCGGCCAGGATACTTTAAAGCTTCCGGTGAAATTGATATCAGTTTTATACAGCAGTACTTTGTAAATAGATCTCGGTCTTTGCTCGGGAATGATTTTCCCGTTTACCAAAAGGTCATTCGCCAATAGGAGTAAATTGGTTTTGGTTGCCACCGCTTTGCCATCGCTGTTTAAAAAGCTGTCGATATAAGGGACCACTAAAAACGGAGCAGACAATGTTTGCGCAGTGGCCCACTTGCTGCTTACTTCTTTCACCACTTCTTTTTGACGGGCCTCTCTTTCTTCTACAAGATTGCTAATGAAGATGGTGGGGATAAGCATGAGCAGGATGAGCGCCCCGGTGATTAATCCCTTGATTAAAATTTTGTTGTTTTGAGAAGCAGGCAATGTCGGTTGCTCGGTGTACATGGTGGTTGTTTTAAAATGGTTGAGAAATAGTTGCTGCAGTATGCTGCCATAATTACCTGGCTGCTGCGTATTGTGATTGAAATAATAATAGGATGGGCGAAGTGATGTGAAACTGCCAAGCAGAGCACAGCCAAAAAGGAGCAGCATCACCAAGGCCATGCTGGCAAAGAAGCCGGGGCCATCGCTTCCGAA
>JBKJKD010000017.1:0-3031 GCA_046597635.1 Ferruginibacter sp.
ACTTCGTTGGACACAGAACGCAAAATGACAGACCGAGAAGAAGGGCGAACGCATAACACGAACTGTGCATAAAACCAAATAAATCAAGCTATACTTTCATAATATTTTCTGTCGAACATAGTTCCAGTTCTTACAACTCCAAAACCTGTTTTAGTAATTTATTTGCTACTACAATGATCGCTAGTTTTTTGTTCGTTTTGCCGTGGTCGGGAGCCCACCAGTGGCCTCGGCTAGAAGTCACGAATCATACAGACAATAATACATTCACTTTCGGGGTTCTCGACTGTCACTCAATCATCGAGCGTGGCAAAGTAAATTTGATGGCGGGAAGTTCCTGTTACAAAGTTGGTTGAGATTCATATTACACAGTTTTGAGTTGTAGTTTAACTCAACAAGAACCAAGAGAAAATATCCTTAAATCATTTTCTGGGAGTATTAATACAAAAGGTGAACTAGGTTTTGTTTATTATATATTTATTGATGCTAACTTAATGCAAGAGCATTATGAGTATGCCACTACAATTAATGGAATTGCTATTATCAACTATAACAAAAAAAAGGAGTTGGGGGTTGGGGGGCAATCAAGATTCTATAAAAACAAAAACCCGGTTTCATCATCCCATGCGGGAGAGAGGATTTACCGGGTATCGCATTGCAAATATACGCCTTTAAACTACATTTGCAACAACTCATTTAAAGGCAAATTGATGAACATTAACGACTTAGAAAAGCTACTTTCAGCAAAAAGGCTTAGCACTTATTACAACCTGTTTCCTACAGACAAAGCAAAGGCTATTGAGTATTACAGGCTCAATACTCAAATTTCAGAATCACTTTACCCATTGCTTTCCAATCTGGAAATAGCTTTAAGAAATTCCATACACAACTCGTTTGCTATACATTATAAATCGGCGGACTGGTTTTCCCAGTTTAAACAGCCAGAATTATTTGACCAGGTTAATGTTGCAAAAAGAAAAATACTTACAGGACACAATCCTATGACAGCCGACAAAGTAGTTGCAGAATTGACCTTTGGTTTTTGGACTGCATTATTCAATAAACAATATGCCAAAGATTTTTGGAAACCTTTAATGTATGCCTTCCCACTGCTGGACATACTTAACAAACGCAGGGATAAAATTTCTTACAAACTCAATCACATTCGCAAATTCAGAAATCGCATTTTTCATTACGAACCTATTTGTAATGACCTTACTGCATTGACGACAAACCACAACAACATTTTAGAAATTCTTAACTGGATAAATGCAGACATTGTAAACTGGACAAAACAAATAGACCGCTTCGACAGTTTATATAAACAGGCACTTGCATTACGTTCAGCGACCTGACCCACCGCACCAAGTCAGGCACATTTGCAAGGCGCACAAAGTCGTCACACAAAAGCCTACCTTGCAAAAGAGCCTGACTTGTTCCTACTCTTCTTGGACACACTCTACTTCGTTGGACACAGAACGCAAAATGACAGACCGAGAAGAAGGGCGAACGCATAACACGAACTGTGTATAAAACCGAATAAATCAAGCTATACTTTCATAATATTTTCTGTCGAACATAGTTCCGGTTCTTACAACTCCAAAAACCTGTTTTAGTAATTTATTTGCCACTGCAATGATCGCTGGTTTTTTGTTCTTTCCCTTAGCAACTAACCGATCGAACAAAGCCTTGCAAGCCATATTTGTTTCTTTGGCATTGAGCGCACACATGTACAGCGTGTGCCGCAATAGAGATCCTCCCTGTTTGCATATTCTAACCTTTCCACGGATGCTGCTGCCGCTGCTGTACTCTTTTGGACTGAGGCCCGCATAGCTTATCAGTTACTGGTACGAATCTGTGTGCGCAAAGCCCTGAGTGCTCACAATTAAAATCGCAGTAGCACGCTTCCCAACGCCTACCACACTGCTTACTTGTTTTACCATTGCCGGCTGCCAGGCTTCTAACTTTTTTATAGAGCTCTACTTCCATTTTCTTAAGTTCCGAACCAAGACCCCGTAGTATATTTTTACCGCCGCCTGGCTTGCAGCCAACGGCCCAGCACAGACCTCAAAGAAAGAATATCAAATAGTCAGTTGCGAGAATAATGTGTGATGATTTCGAACCCGTCTATTCCCTCAAGGTAAAATTTAGCGGAGGAGTATTTATATTGTTTTGCACAATTTGCCAATCGGAAAGCTACAGTGTTTTTATGCCAGCCTGACCAGTCGGCAAGGAATATATTCCAGTTTTTTACCCTTACAGCAAAGACAAAACCTTTTGTTCTGTGAGGGGTTTTTCAATGTAGTCTACCACACTCTTATTTTCTACCGCCCTTAGCTTATCATTGTTGTCGATAGAGGAGGAAAGCATATAAATCTTAAAATGTTTTTTAATTTTTTCATCCAGTTTTTCAAAATGGTCAGCAAAATCCCATCCAGACCAGATGGGCATGTTGATATCAAGCAATAATATGTTCATACGAGTATTGCTTTCATTGTATGCACTGATGTACTTAAATGCTTTTAGAGGATTGGTGAAGTCAAGGATATCGGCGTCAACGACTGCATCTTTAATAGCCAGACCACAAAGCAGGTTATTTACCGGATCGTTATCAATTATAATAAAACGTAAGGGTATCATTGTGGAATGTTTTCTCAGGAATTAAATTCAATTTTAAATTCTGTACCCACATTTACCTTACTGCTGATACTTATTTTTCCACCCATGGATTCTACCTGTGTTTTCACCATGTACAATCCCATTCCTTTTCCTTCGGCCCGGTCAGGATGGAATCGTTTGTACAATCCAAATACATGCTCCCCCGCAGTTGAAAGGTCTATCCCAATTCCGTTATCTTCAAAGAGCAAGACAATTTTGTCATTCGTCTTACGGCTGGTAATTTTTATCATGGGTTTCTCATTCGGCTTTCTGTATTTTAAGCTATTGGAAATAAGGTTAAAGAAAATGCTATGTAAGTAGCTTTTAATCGTGAGGATTTCTTCGGCCTCTGTAAAATTCCATAAAATCTGGGCCT
>JBKJKD010000291.1:0-10056 GCA_046597635.1 Ferruginibacter sp.
TGATTTTGTTTTATCAATTCATCATGTTGTGCTGAAAGTTCCTGCACCCCTTTTACCAACGGCACTACAAACTCTGCATATCGTAATCCATAAAGATCTTTATCATTTTTCGCAGCATCTATTCCACAAAAATCAAAGCCAAGTTCTTTGGCAGCTTTTTCTACATCCTGTGCTACAAAACCGGCGTAGACAATTGTTTCTTTTTGCTTACGGGCAGTTATTTCAAATGTCGACAGAGGAATAATTTTACCACTTTCATCCTTTGCTGGTAGTTTTTGCATTATTCTGTCGGCAGCATCTAAATTCAAATTATAAGTGACCGGTTTTAATTTGTTGATAAAGGAAAGACCGGGTACGTTTTCTTGTATATTTTTTTTCACTCTGCCATCGGAGATATTGCTCCAACCGGTGAAGCCACCAATTGAAGTAGTAGAACTATTACCGATTCTTACCTGGCTGTTTGCAGTAACTGTTGAAGATTCTCCAATGGCAATTGAATTAAATATTCCATTAGCATTTGCATCACTGTTGGCGCCTATCATGGTATTGTTCCAACCCAAATCATACGAATCCCCAGCCCTGCATCCCACCATGGTATTATTAGAAGATGAAAGGGTGGTATATAAAGCTCCTAGCCCAATAGCGGTATTGAAAGAACCACTCCTGTTTGACACCAATGTTTCATCGCCAATAGCTGTATTTAAAACGCCGGTAGTATTGTAATAAGCAGCCGCATACCCTACGGCCGTATTATTGGTCCCGATTGTATTAGAGTAAAGTGCATAGGCTCCCTGGGCCGTGTTGTAACCAGCGGTGCTGTTATCGTGCAAAGCACCTAAACCGATAGCAGTGTTATAACTGCCAGTACTATTTAAATAAAGGGAAAATGCACCATTGGCTGTATTATTATTTCCTGTGCTGTTTGAGTAAAGTGCATCATAACCGACGGCGGTATTATAATATCCATATGAATTATAAAAAAGTGCATTTGCCCCAGTAGCAGTATTGGAACCTCCCCCAATATTGGAAAAAAGTGCCGATACACCACTTGCGGTATTAGCTCCGCCCGAGGTATTTAATGCAAGTGCATTTACACCAAAAGCCGCGTTAGCTGAACCCGTAGTATTTTTGTTAAGTGTATTATTTCCAATGGCCGTATTTCTCTCTCCTCCTATGTTCGAATATCCTGCATTGCTTCCAATAAAAGTATTAAAAGTTCCCCCGCTTATAGTTGCATTGTTTACCCTGCCCACATTGCGCCCGATAAATATATTACTTGTATCATCAGAATGGATCCACATTAAATCAGTACCATCGTTTTTGCGTAACCGTATCAGTGGCCGCAAATTGCTTTGCGGGCTGTTAGCATCTATTATTAACTGAGATGTATCGGCAGAGCCTTTCACATGCAGTTTACCATTTGGCGTAGTGGTGCCAATGCCAGTATTTTGAGCAATCGAAAAATAACCAATTAAGATGCTGAAGATTAGTGCAATTATTTTTTTCATCTTTATTTATTTTTTAGGTTCAATGCTATTTCTAATTTTTCAAGCCGCTTCTTCATTTCTCCCTGTTGTTTTTTTAATTGTACATTCCTTTCGGTAAGCTCCTGCGCTGCCTTTACCAATGGCACTACAAATTCGGCATATCTTAATCCATATAAATCCGTATTACTCTTAGCTGCGTCCACCCCACTAAAATCAAAGCCGAGTTCCCGGGCAGCCTGCTCCACATCCTGTGCTATAAAGCCGGTATACACAATTTGTTCCTTTTGTTTACGGGCTTCTACCTCAAGTTGGGCAGCAATAATTATTTTTTTGGCACTGTCTTGTTCCGCAGGCGTGTGCATTATCCTGTCGGCTTCTTCTAAGTTCAAATTATAAGTAACCGGTTTTAATTTTGTTATAAATGAAAGACCCGGTACATTGTTCCTTATATTTTCTTTTACCCTTCCATCTGAGATATTACTCCATCCGGCAAACCCTCCTATTGAAGTAGTCAAATCATTTCCTATCCTTACCTGGTTGTTTGCAGTAGTTTCTGAACCTCTACCGATAGCAATAGAATTAAATATACCGGCGGCATTAGCTTTGCTACTTTCACCCATTAATGTGTTGTTCCAGCCCATGTAGTAAGCAGTTCCGGAGCCTGCTCCTTTTCCCACAGCTGTATTGTTTGAAGCATTCAATAAATTATTGAGGGTGAAATTTCCTACGGCTAAATTTTGCTGCCCGGTACTGTTGTTACCTAACACATCATTGCCGATTGCAGTATTAAAATCCCCGCTTGTATTTTTATAAAGCGCCTGATGGCCGATGGCTACGTTATAACTGCCTGAGGTATTCTCATATAGCGACTGATATCCACTTGCCGTATTTTTATTACCGGTGGTGATATTATAAAGTGCATCTACTCCCTGATCCGTGTTAAAACTTCCGGTACTATTGTCAAAACGGAATAGGTGATACCCAATTGACGTATTATAACTTCCTGTGATGTTTGGACTAAGGGCATTATTTCCGGTAGCAGTATTATCTTTTCCCGTCGTATTGAAATAGAGCGCTGATGACCCGACTGCTGTGTTTTCTATTCCAACGGTATTGGAATAAAGTGCGCTATTCCCTATAGCAGTACTGTATTGCCCAGTAGTATTTTGGCGAAGTGAATACACTCCATAAACAGTATTAGCATACCCCGTGGTATTAAAATAAAAAGAGTTTGCACCGGCAGCTGTATTTAGGTAGCCAGTAGTATTTGAATAAGCAGAACCGCTCCCAATAAATGTATTATAGATTCCCCCATTAATAGTTGCCGTATTTAGCCTGCCTGCGTTTCGCCCAATAAATACATTGCTTGTATCATCGGAATGTATCCATATTAAATCAGTACCATTACTTTTTCGTAATCTTATTAGTGGCCTGATATTGCTTTGTGTACTGGCGGCATCTATTATAAGCTGAGTGGTATCTTCCGAACCTTTGATATGGAGTTTGGCAGCTGGCGTAGTTGTGCCGATGCTTACGTTTTGAGAAAAAGACAGTTGAATAATGGCAAATGAAAGGGTTAGCAGCAGTATATATTTTTTCACGACATTATTTTTTGGAATATTAAATTGCCAGTCGAGTAACTCTTGAATAATTATTTTTTTAACAACATTTCCAATGCAGCCAGTCTGCTTTCCAGGTCAGTAATTCTTTTATCCTTTTCATCATTTATAGTAACCAGTTCCTGCACTGCCTTTACCAATGGCACTACAAATTCAGCATACCTTAAACCATACAAATCTTTATCATTCTTTGCAGCATCCACACCACTAAAATCGAAGCCGAGTTCTTTGGCTGCTTTTTCTACATCCTGTGCTATAAAGCCGCTGTAAATAATTTTTTGCTTTTCATTCCGGGAATTAATTTCGAATTGCTGCGGTGTAACAATCTTACCGTTTGCATCTTTTTTTACATATTGATGAGTGATTTTTTCTGCAGCGTCCAGGTCAAGATTATATGTAAGCGGTTTAAGTTTATTGATGAAGGCAAGGCCGGGTACATTGTCCGCTATATTTTTCTTTATCCTGCCATCAGATACATTTGACCAACCTACAAAACCACCGATAGAAGTTGTGGAAGCATTGCCTATCCTTGCCTGGTTACTGGCGGTAGCTACAGAAGACTCCCCAACAGCAACTGTATTGAACCCGCCATTAGCATTTGAACCAGCACCAGCACCAATAAAAGTGTTATTCCAGCCCAAATTGGGTCCCCCCGTAGCATATCCGACCGCAGTATTCTGGCTGGATGCCGGTGTATTTGAAAGGGCTTCAAAACCTATTGACACATTATAGTTACCCGAAACATTTGAGTACATACTATTACGGCCACTAACTGTGTTTCCACCTCCTGTAGTGTTAGTTCTAAGTGCATCATGGCCACTCACCGTATTGGCAGAACCCGTAGTGTTGCTAGTGAGCGCCTCGCTTCCGACGGCAGTATTAAATATTCCCGTTAGGTTATTATAGAGTGTTGAATACCCATACGCTGTATTCTCGTAACCGGTTGTATTTTTACCAAGTGCAGCCCCGCCCGAAGCTGTGTTATTAAATCCTGTTGTATTCCAATAAAGGGCACCGCCACCATTGGCCGTGTTATTATAGCCAGTGGTATTGGAGAAGAGTGCCCGGTAACCGGTGGCAGTGGCACCACCGCTTTGATTAGAATAGAGGGACTGGTAACCAACCGCTGTACTATTGGAGGATAAAGTATTAATGTAAAGCGCCTGGTATCCATTGGCGACATTACCAAATCCTGTACTGTTGTTATAAAGTGCTTCGAAACCGGAACCACTATTGAACTCACCTGATGTATTATTCGACAGCGCACTATAACCATTAGCAGTATTATATGAGCCTGTTGTAGTTGATGCTAGGGCTTGCGAACCCAGTGCACTATTATTTATACCTGTTGTATTGGAATAAAGCGCATAACTACCCATTGCGGTATTGGTAGATCCTGTTGTGTTAGAACGAAGTGACTCAAAACCATTGGCGGTATTAAAAGAACCTGTGCTGTTAGCGTAAAGTGACTTTGACCCAATGGCGGTATTTGCATAGGCCTGAAGGGCATTAGAAACGCCGGTGCCATTGTTCATCAATGCCGAATCTCCGATAGCTACCAGGTTGCTTTGTGTTGTACTTGATTTTAAAGCACCAGTTCCAATGGCAATATTGCTGTAGCCAATTGTGTTGGCATATAACGCTTCATTTCCATTAGCGGTATTTCCATTGCCGGTGGTATTGCTGATAAGCGCCTGAAATCCATTTGCAGTATTAAAAGCACCGGTAGTATTTGAAAAAAGGGTACCCGTTCCTACCGCAGTATTGCCATCTCCGGTTGTGTTTGAAACAAGCGTCAGGTATCCGTTGGCGGTATTAACACTCCCTGTAGTGTTTGAAAGAAGCGCCTGAAACCCTGTGGCGGTATTGTTGTTCCCGGAAGTGTTGGCATACAGGGCAGAAAAGCCCGTGGCTGAGTTATTATTACCAATTGTGTTTGAATAAAGCGCAGCATAACCCGAGGCAGTGTTGGAACTTCCGGAAGAGTTTGCTTGCAAGGATTTATACCCTGATGCCAGGTTATTGTTGCCAGTACTGTTATTCCTGCCTGCGCCATAACCAAAAAATGTTAAGCCTGCTGCCGAATCTATTTTGCCGGCAAACTGGTTGTTCATTTTAAATTGAAGGGCATTGTTATCAAGGGTGCCCAAAAAATTATTTGGTCCGGTATTGCCTAAAAGGCTCCAGCCACTTCTTGAAACAATGGTTTGCCAACTGGGAAAAGCAGGCGAGTTCATATTTACCATCAATTGGTTTTTGGTTGAATCATACACCATCAACCCTTTGGCAGGAAGCGGTATTAATGGAATAGCCGATGTAGTCATCCTTGGGATAAGCAAACCCTTGTTAGTACTGGTAACATCCAGTTGAGCCGAAGCACTAGGCGTGGCAGTGCCAACGCCGACAGCTTGTGCACACACCTCAATTACTATACAATAGGAACTGAGTAAAAGAACAATAATATTTTTCATTGTATTTCATTTTAATCAATGGTACCAAAACTTTGTCCTCCAGTAAAATTGTTTATACTATTTGCGCTGCCACCGCCTATTGCTTTACCTGCAGCACCGCCAGATATGATGTTACCATTTTGCCCTGCTTGTCCCCGGTTGCCCCCGTTACCCCCTGCCGGGCCGCCATTAAAGCCAGCCCCTCCGTTGCCAGGAGTTATACTGGTGCCCACTCCTCCGGGTTGTGCAAATACCGTAGGTACACATACACAACCAAATTGTGTGCAGTTGGTAGCAGTAAACCCTCCTCCCATACCACCCGTTGCAGTGGCCAAGCCTGCTCCGGCGCCACCACCACCGCCATACCCAGTTGTTGCTCCTTTTGAACTTCCACCACCGCCACCACCCCCTCCCGCTACAACTCCATAATTATTTACGGTTATTTGCACTGCTGCTTTTGTTGCAATTGCTGCTCCACCGGGCTGGCCTGCTTGTGCCAATGTAAACAGTACATTGCAAGGCGATGATGTACCCGGTTCAATTTGTCCGTTGCCACCTTTGCCGCCGCCACCAAGAATAAATCCATAATTGTTTATAATAACAGATATGCCTGGCGGCATATTAATAAAAGATAAAGCAGTATCGCCGGGGTTGCATCCATTAAAGTAGGTGTCTTCAGGTATGTTAATGATATATTTTAGGGCAGGCAACATGCGTCCCCATTTACTATAAAAGTCAACATTGCACATGTCATCTCCCATTCCTACGTTTATGATAACAGTTTGGCAACCGGAGCAATAGCAATTCCATATAAGGTTCAAAGAGTCATAATAATTTAGGCAATGCTCCGTAATATTAAAAATATGAAGGCCATCAGGTGGGTTGGTAATCGCATTTCGTTGCTCAGTAGTCAATCTTGGAAATAAAACACCTTTATCTGTTGCTTTTATTTCCAACACAGCTTTTGCATGTGGCGAGGTAGTACCAATGCCCACATTTTGAGCAAACACATTATTATTAATAAAGAAACCAATAAGGATTATGAATACAGTTTTTTTCATTGATTATTTATTGATTATTAAAATTTTTTTATACTGTTCTTTTAGCAAATCAATTTCTTTTGCTTGACGGTTTATCAACTCCAGAGCCTTTTCTAACCTGTTACTTAATTCAGTCGTTCTTTTTTCCAATGCCTGTATGGCAATCAAATTCACACCTAAAAAATCCTGTTGATTGATCAAAGTATCACAACCAATTTCTCCCAAATCATCATGGCCGAAAGCTTTAAAAAAATCCTGGGCCATGGGACCATAATGTCGGGAAGCTTTGCTGCTTTGTTCTTTATAGTTCCAGGTGCTAAGGGGAAGGGTTGCAATTTTTTTCAGAATAGTTTCCGCATTAACTGGTAAAAAATTTTCTTTTAAGCGTACATCGCTGATAGCGCTCCAGGAGCCGCCATCGGGTAGCAATACCACACCAAGTGTGGCTGCACTGTTTGTAAGCAGTCGGTATCCTCCGGCGAATCTTGATCTATACCCGTTGGCCACGAATGATTGCATGATCGTTGTTGTAGAATTATCGCCAATGGTAAGTGCTCCATTAAACCCACTTGTGGAAATATAATTACCCAGGGCGATAGAGTTTGTGCCACTGGCGGTTGCATTGGCTCCTATTGCAAAAGAGTAATTATTGCTGGCAGTTGTACGATAGCCGATAGCCACAGAATTATCACCGCTGGAAGTTGTAAAATAACCCAAAGCAACAGCATGGGGGCCGCTAGCATTGGCACCACCTAAAGCGACTGATTGCACACCGCTGGCAGTAGAGCTGCCTGCTGCAGTTGCTTCAAAACCACTGGCAGATGAGTAACCCATTGCCACTGAATAACTTCCGCTTGCTTCACTTGTATATCCCGTAGCAAAGGCTGCCAAACCGCTGGCATTGGTTGAGATGCCTGTTGCAAATGAATAATTACCTATATTATCCCTCGTCCACAAATTGTTAAAGTTGGAGTTCGTATATCCAACCCGAAATGCTGCTTTATCAGGATACCACATCATTCTTCTGCCTGCTGTTTCCACAGGCGGATTACCTGCTGTCACCGGGATGTCGCCGGTTGCCGTAAATACTACACTGCTGTCGGCTACATGCAGTCTTGCAAGGGGTGCAGTAGTACCTATACCTATGTTTTGAGAGAAAGAAATAGTATTTATCAAAAGAATATTTATAACTAAAAAAATATGTTTTTTCATAGCTTTTATTTTTTATTCCTTATAATCTTCATCAACAAAGCATTTTGCTTTTTTAATGTATCAATTTGTAGTTGCTGATCTTCTATATTTTTTTCTAATTGTTCTTTTAACTCAGTTGTTCTCTTTTCCAATGCCTGTATGGCAATTAAATTCACGCCTAAAAAATCCTGTTGATTGATTAAAGTATCGCAACCTATTTCTCCCAAATCATCATTACCAAAAGCTTTGTAAAAATCCTGGGCCATGGGACCGTAATGCCTGAGGGTTTTTACATCCTGTCCTTTATAGTTCCAGGTATATTGCGGCATCGCGGCAATTGATTTCAAAACATACTCCCCATTTACCGGAATGAAATTTTCTTTTAGTCTTACATCACTAAGCGCAGCCCACGAATTTGCATTTGCATTTAGGAAGGCACCAACATTAGCCGCACTGTTTGTAAATAGCCGATAACCTCCTGCAAAACGTGCCCGGAAACCATTAGCAATAAAGGTATTCATGACGGTGGTGGTGGAATTATCGCCGATGGTCATAGCTCCATCAAAGCCACTGGTAGAAACATAATTTCCCATTGCGGTAGAGTAGTTTCCATCGGCGGTTGTATTGAAACCTGTTGCAAGAGAAGAATTTCCTGTTGAAGAAACGGTATTACCCATTGCAATAGCATATGTGCCATTGGAGTTTGCATTGCGGCCAATAGCTACTGTTGCAGTGCCACCTGCACCTGCACCCTGACCAATAGCTGTTGAATAAGGGCCATAAGCCTGTCCATTGCCAATAACAACGGTGTTTACTCCACCTGAAGTGCCGCCACCGATTGCTACTGCACCATTAATGTAGGCAAACGAATTACGGCCAAGTGCTACCGTATAATCAGCATGCGCACGGCTACCTTCACCTATTGCCATCGCAGATACACCATCTGTACTTGCGCTTTTCCCGATTGCTATAGAATAATCTTTATTAGCTGAAGACAAGTAACCGATAGCAGTTGCATAATTCCCTGTAACCCCAGTTTGTCCCCCCGTTAAAGCAATGGAATTGTTGCCGTAAGCATTGCTTAAATAACCCACTGCTGTACTTGCGGCTCCGTTTGCAGTGGCATTCGGCGTTAATGCGGAAGCATAAGAGCCACTTGCACGGGAGTTATAGCCGAAAGACTGGCTATTGGTACCACTTGAATTAGCTAACCCACCAATTGCAACCGAACCGCCACCGGAGGCATTGCCACCTGCAATGGCTATATCTGAAACTCCACTAGCAAAGCTGGAATTTCCAATAGCTATCGAATAGGGTCCTGCTGCATTATTATATGCCCCCAGTGCTAATGAACTAAAGCCTGCATCACTGCTATTACCCACCCCAGCCTTAAATGACCCATTTCTTGCGTCAAAAAATAAGGCCGCATTGTTATAGACTTTGTTTCCGGTTGAAGGGCTTTCTGGTGATAAGTATAATCTCCTTACAATGGCCGAGAACCCTGGACCCACACTGCCATCTCCATCAGACGAGAAATAAAATACAAAGTAATTGCCCGTAAATAAGCGGGGAACAGACGAGTTTAAATTACTTCCTCCCCGGAATAATATCGTTGAATTTGTACCGTTTACTATGAATACTGAATCCCCGGTGCCGAGATCAGTAAATTCCAATGTCAGTTCCAATGCACCTGTTAAAGCATTCCTAGATAATCCGCTTGTATCAGCAAAGATTATAGCCGAGCGAGGGATATTTGGTAAATAATTACCATTACCCCCAGGGTCCAGTATGCGGTAGACAGAATCGGTTATCCTCACCAGACTATCTGTACGGCCAGGGAAAACGGAATAAGTATGCTGTGCATCAGGAGTGCTGTTTGATTGGATGTACGCAGGTGTAACCAGTATATTTCCATTAATATTTAGTTTTTCTGTAGGTCCCAGGGTACCTATGCCTACGTTTTGCGAAGAAATATTGTTTGCTATTAGAAATGTATAAATGAATATTAAAGCAATTTTTTTCATGGCTTTATTTTTTATTTATTGATTTAGATTATAATCTTTCAGCAAGTCAATTTTAATTTTCATCCATCATCAAGTAATTATTTTCAAGAGCTATTCAGCCAAATCCCGGTCGATACAACCCTTAAAATTGCATATCAAAAATTTTACAATTGCTCCTTATTGCCTCCACTACTTTATCTATGTTCAATACCCCATAATTAAAAGTATGCTTGCTGCCATCTATTAAAGTGAGCGTGGCTTTTTTT
>JBKJKD010000162.1:0-3125 GCA_046597635.1 Ferruginibacter sp.
CTGGGTGGTACGCTCTACCTCATTGGTGCCTGCCTGATGGTGTACAACGTTTATAAAACTGCCAAAGCAGGCAAGCTGGTAGCCGACGAAGCAGCAGAAGCTGCACCCATGATAAAAGATGAAGCCAGGCATACCAGTGAGCATTGGCACCGTAAGATAGAGCGTAAGCCCATGCAGATGATGATACTGGCGCTGGTGGTAATATTAATTGGTGGTGCCATAGAAGTCATTCCTACATTTTTGGTTAAATCCAATGTGCCTACCATTAGCAGCGTAAAACCCTATACGCCGCTGGAACTGCAGGGAAGAGATATTTATGTAAGAGAAGGTTGTTATACCTGCCACTCACAAATGATCAGGCCATTTCGCAGCGAAACCGAACGCTATGGCGAATACTCCAAGGCGGGAGAATTTGTATACGATCACCCGTTTCAATGGGGCAGTAAAAGAACCGGGCCCGACCTTGCCAGGGCAGGAACCGGTAACCTTAAAAAATCTGATGGCTGGCATTTTCGCCACTTTAGAGAACCAGCTTCTATGAGCGAAGGTTCTATTATGCCACCCTATCCCTTTATGCTCACACAGGAACTGGATACCAGCTTCACAGCCGCTAAAATAAATGCCATGCGCACTCTCGGAGTTCCCTACGCTGCCGGCTTTGAACTGAAGGCCAATGAGCAACTCTTGCAACAAGCAACGGGCATTGCAAACAATTTAAAAGCAGATAGCATTCGCATTTCGCCCACCAAAGAAGTAATTGCTTTGATTGCCTACATACAACGTATGGGTACCGATATTTCTAAACAAAAAAATAACTAAGCTCATGTTTAAGTTCATACAACAATATGCTGATAAGATTGAGAACATTGCTGTTTATCCTATGATCTCGCTGTTGGTATTTTTTATCTTTTTTATAGTACTGCTTTATATGGTACTGCGCATGGACAAGACATCGGTGAGTGTACTGTCTAACCTGCCTTTCAACACAAACGAAGAACCTGCCAATCAAACTATTTAAAAATATATTTATGCGACGCTTTCAAAAGTTGTTTTTCTTTTTTATCATACTTGTTGCACCCGCATCGCTCTGGGCACAGGCAGCAACTGCAACTGCAGCACCTGTAAAATCTACCAGTAACTTATTGGCTATTCTCATGATCATTATTGCGCTCATACTGGCTTTTGTTATTTACGGAATGGGCCAGGTTTTGGTAACACTCACAAGGCAGGTGATGGATAAAGAGAAGGCTGGTGGAAATTTGTTGTCGGCTCTTTTTTTAATTGGGTTTTCCCTTGTTGGTTTCAGCAGCTTTGCACAGCAAGCGGCTGTAGTAGAACCACTGAAAGTACTACCCAATTATGGCGGGCTGGATGCTACAGGTTTTTGGGTGCTGGTGAGTGTGGTGGCCATTGAAGTAGTGGCCATCCTGGTTTTAATGTTTTTTATTAACCGCATGCAACAGGAACTGGTGCCTGCAAAAATTAAAAAGCCTTCTGTTGCCCTGCAAACGTTGTGGGCAAACATCAACAACCGGTTTTTCACCAAAGCGGTGCCGGTAGAAAGAGAAGCAGACATTTTGCTGGATCATGATTACGATGGCATCAAAGAACTGGATAATGCCCTACCCCCGTGGTGGAAGTACGGGTTTATTATTACCATCTTTTTTGCAGTAGGATATCTTATTCATTTTCATGTGCTGGGCTCGGGCAACAATCCCACCCAGGAGTATGCGGCAGAGATGCTCAGTGCTGCCAAAAAAAAGGAAGTATACGAGGCTAAAAATAAAGACAAGGTTGATGAAAACAATATCGTGATGGGCGATGCCGTGGGTATTGCTGCAGGTAATGAAATATTTCAGACTGCCTGCTGGGCATGTCACGGTAAGCTGGGAGAGGGCGGGGCAGGGCCGAACCTAACCGATGAATATTGGTTGCACAAAGGAGCTTTGAATGATATTTATCATTCTATTAAAAACGGCTATCCGGAAAAAGGAATGCAGGCTTGGGAAAAACAATTTTCTCCCAAGCAGATTCAAAACATAGCCAGTTATATTATCACGCTCCGTGGTACGAAGCCAGCCAATGGCAAAGCTTCGCAGGGCGACGTGTGGACTTCGCCGACGGTTTCAGATTCTACCGTAACCATTATAGGCGACAGCGTTCAAAAAAAATAAAGAGGGGTTTTAACAATGGAAGAAATACAAACCATAGCGCAAAAGGCGGAAGCCTTTCGGGATTCGGTGGCCACCATCACAAAAGAAGGTAACCGTAATTTTATACATCCTAAAAAACCAAAGGGGCGATTGTACAATCTCCGCACCTGGTTTAGCATTTTTTACCTGGTAGTATTTTTTACACTTCCCTTTATAAAAGTGCATGGAGAGCCGCTGCTCATGCTCAATATTTTAGAGCGAAAATTTATCATCTTTGGACTTATTTTTTGGCCGCAGGATTTTTTTATTTTCGGTATTGGCATGCTGGCCTTTATTGTGTTTATCATTCTTTTTACCGTAGTGTTTGGCCGGGTTTTTTGCGGCTGGGCCTGCCCGCAAACCATTTTTATGGAAATGGTTTTTCGCAAGATAGAATACTGGATAGATGGGGATGCCAGCCAGCAAAAGATTCTCAAAACCGCCGCCTGGAGCGGAAGCAAGATTCGCAAACGCCTCTTAAAGCTTGTGTTGTTTTTTTCGCTCTCGTTTTTGATCGCCAATTTCTTTTTGGCCTAGCTTTTTAGTATGGATGAACTGCTGAGCTACATCACCCACCCGGCAGAAAATGTAGGCACCCTTACGTCGCTCCTTATTTTTACCATCATCTTCTTTTTTGTGTACTGGTGGTTTAGGGAGCAGGCCTGTATAGTGGTGTGCCCTTACGGTCGGCTGCAGGGTGTTTTGCTGGACAAGAATTCTATCGTGGTGGCGTATGATTATAAAAGAGGAGAGCCAAGGGGAAAATTAAGCCGGGAAAACAATCGCAAGGTAAAAGATGATCATGATTGTAAATGTACAGATTGCAAAGGCGATGGTGGCTGTAATGATGTGGTAAAAAAGTTGGAAGCTATACAGCCTGTTGCCCTTGCCGCAGCCGTGGCAGGAGATTGTATTGATTGCTATGCCTGTGTG
>JBKJKD010000223.1:0-14264 GCA_046597635.1 Ferruginibacter sp.
TACGGTAGAAGCGCTGGTAAAAATGAGTTTGAGTCATGCCGCCGCCGGGGCCGATATGGTAGCGCCGAGCGATATGATGGATGGAAGGGTAGGTGCTATCCGGGAAGCCTTTGAACAAAATGGTTATACCAAAACCGGTATCATGGCATACAGTGCCAAATACGCCTCTTGTTTTTATGGTCCCTTTAGAGATGCATTGGATAGTGCGCCGGGGTTTGGTGATAAGAAGACTTATCAAATGGATTATGCCAACAGGATTGAAGCGGTGAGAGAAGCGATGATGGATGTAGAAGAAGGTGCAGACATTGTAATGGTAAAGCCGGGTCTAGCTTATTTGGATATTGTGAGAGAAGTAAAAAATGCAGTAGACGTTCCGGTAAGTGTATACAATATTAGTGGTGAATATGCCATGATAAAAGCGGCCGCAAAAATGGGTTGGATAGATGAGAACAAAGCGATCCTGGAAACGTTGACGTCTTTTAAAAGAGCAGGTGCTGATTTGATAGCGACGTATTTTGCGAAAGATGCGGTGAGGCTGTTGGGGTGAATGGTCAATGGTGAATGGTGAATTGTGAATTGTGAATGCTGAATCAGGTTGCAGGATGCTGGTTTTATTTGTAGGTTTATTCAACCTTTCACTTAAAAAGACTTTATTATGTTTCTCACTTTAAATCACCAAAAGCTGGACATCTATAATTTCTCAAAACTTTTTGTGTTGGAATGTTATAAGTTAAGCAAAGTGCTGCCTGCAGAAGAAAAGTTTGGAATGATCTCACAAATAAGAAGAGCTGCTTTGTCTGTTCATCTAAATGTTGCAGAAGGATCTTCCAGGAAATCGGAGCTGGAAAGAAAACGATACTTTGAAATTTCCCGAGGATCAATAATAGAAATTGATGCGGCTATTGATATTGCAAATGAGCTAAACTATTTAAATAATTATGATTTAAAAATATTGGGAGAGTCAATGATTAGATGTTTCAAGTTGTTAAGTGGCTTAATAAATGCAAAGTCTATTCAATGATACCAAAAACAAATGCTCGAGAAATATGAATTGAGCAGCACCTATTCACCATTCACCATTGACCATTCACTACCATGTACGACACAAGCAAACAACTATTTCAAAGAGCCCAACAGTCTATCCCCGGTGGAGTGAACTCGCCGGTGCGTGCATTTAAGAGTGTGGGCGGTACGCCCGTGTTTATGAAAAGTGCAAAGGGCGCTTATCTGTATGACGCCGACGGAAATAAATATATTGACTACATCGCATCCTGGGGGCCAATGATTTTGGGCCATGCTTACGAACCGGTGGTAAAAGCTGTCCAGGAAAAGGCATTGGGTTCTACATCTTTTGGCGCACCAACCGAGCTTGAAATTGAAATGGCAGAACTCATCATAAGCATGGCGCCGAATGTAGATATGGTGCGGATGGTGAGTAGCGGTACGGAAGCTTGCATGAGCGCTATCAGGCTTGCGAGAGGTTATACCGGCAAAAATAAGATCATCAAATTTGAAGGTCATTACCACGGCCATGCAGATTCGTTTTTAGTAAAAGCCGGAAGTGGAATGGCTACATTTAATATTCAAACAGTGCCGGGTGTAACTGCAGGCGTAGCCAACGACACGCTGGCAGCACCTTTCAACGATTTGGAAGCTGTGAAGAAATTGGTAGCCGAAAACAAGGGAGAAATTGCAGCCATCATTGTGGAGCCTGTTGCTGGTAACATGGGTTGTATTTTACCGCAGGAAGGTTTTATGGAAGCGTTGCGAAAAATATGTGACGAAGAAAAAATTGTTTTCATTTTTGATGAAGTGATGACAGGATTTAGATTGGCTGCCGGTGGTGCACAGGAAAAATTAAACATCAAGGCAGACCTTGTCACTTACGGCAAAGTGATTGGTGGTGGCTTGCCAGTGGGTGCTTTTGCAGGAAAGAAAGAAATTATGCAACATATTTCTCCACTGGGAAATGTATACCAGGCAGGCACGCTGAGCGGCAACCCCATTGCGATGATTGCCGGGTTTACCATGCTTTCTGAACTAAAAAACAATCCCGCTATTTATACCGAGCTCGAAGAGAAAACAATCTATCTTAAAAATGGGTTGGATGCTGTGTTGTCGGCATGGGGAAAACCTTATGTGATCAACCAATTTGGCTCTATGATCAGTATTCATTTCAGTGCTCAGCCTGTTGTTGATTTTGCTACCGCCGCTGCAGCCAACAATGCCTTGTTCAGCACTTTCTTTCATGGTATGCTCAAGAGAGGTATCTACTTACCGCCATCTGCCTTTGAGAGTTGGTTCCTCAACAATGCGCTTACCTACGATGACCTGGATGAGACGGTTAAGAAGGCAGCAGAAACTTTGGCGGAAATGTAACTAGATCTTTTTGCTGATGGCTGGCACAGCTCATCCGTAGAATCGCTTTGTCATTCTGAGGAACGAGGTATCTAATGTTGCTATGTACAAAAGGCACTGGTATACTCCAGTTTTTTCTGCATACACAACTATTTTTCAACAAGTAAAAATGACTCCGTGAACAGCTTGCTAAGGCTGGATTTCATGCTAGTTCAAAAATATTTTCCTTTAGTCTACTAATTTAGTAGAGAAAACCCTATTTTTGCGGTCTTACAATTTTGGTGCAGCGCAAAGCTGTCTTTTTTTTATATGGTTACAAGCAACGAGAATCTATTAGAGCCGGCGGCAGCAGCAAAGCATCCACAGGATGTCAATCCGTTGTTTCCTGTATTCCTGAAGCTGAACCAGCTATCGCTTTTGATAGTGGGTGGTGGGTATGTAGCTATGGAAAAGCTGACGGCTGTTTTAAACAATTCTCCGGAAACAGATATTACTCTGGTGGCTATACAAATAAGTGATGAAATAAAAGAGCTTGCGTTAAAATACCCAAATCTTAAACTGATAGAAAAAGCTTACCATGAAAGCGATATAGATGGAGCAGATCTGGTGATTGCGGCTATCAATGACAGAAGTATTAGTGAGATAGTAGGTATCGATGCCCGCCAAAAAGGGAAGTTAGTAAATGTGGCTGATAAGCCTGATCTATGTGATTTTTATTTAGGATCTATTGTACAGAAAGGCAGCGTCAAAATTGCTATTTCTACCAATGGAAAATCGCCTACTGTTGCCAAGCGGTTAAAGGAGGTGTTGAATGATATGATACCGGATGAGATGGAGAATGTGCTCAACAACATCCAGGTTATCCGGAAAAATATCAATGGTAGTTTTGAAGATAAAGTAAAAGAACTCAATGCACTTACCAGCGGGTTGGTTGCAAAGGGGTTTGTAAAAGAAGTGGAAGCAGATGAAGATGATGAGCTGGATGTTTCCGAAAAGCCGGCGCAAAAGCATTGGAAGAAAATTGCCACATACTCCGTTGTAGCATTCGCATTCATGCTCATTGGCCACTTTATTTTTTCTTACATTCCTTTTAGAGATATCGGCAGCCAGGCAACCGATTTTTATCAAACTTTGGATAAGAATTTTCATTGGATGGTATTGGCGGGGTTCCTTGCTCAGCTGGTAGATGGTGCATTGGGCATGGGCTACGGTGTTACGAGTGCATCTATATTATTGTCTACCGGCATTAATCCTGCAGCCATCAGTGGCAGTATTCACACAGCCGAAATGTTTGCCAGTGGCGCTTCCGGTTACAGTCATTACAAATTTGGAAATGTAAATAAAAAATTATTTAAGGCACTGGTAATACCCGGTGTAATAGGCGCAGTTGCCGGAGCATTTTTATTGGTTTTTTTGGGTGAGAAATACAGTGGGTATATCCGGCCGGTGTTGGCGTTGTACACGCTGTTCCTGGGTTTTAAAATTTTGTTGAATGCGTTTATCAAATTCAATCAAACAAAAAAATTCAAGCATTATGGCCCGCTTGCAGGCCTTGGTGGTTTTTTAGATTCCTTTGGCGGCGGCGGTTGGGGCCCCATTGTAACTACTACCCTTATTACAAAGGGCAGGAGCCCAAGATTCGTAATTGGAACTGTGAGCCTGACGGAGTTTTTTGTAACCCTTGCCAGTGCTTTTACTTTTTTTACGTTGCTTGGTGTAAGTCATTGGCAAACCATCATTGCCCTAATACTGGGTGGTTTTATTGCGGCGCCTATTGCGGCAAAGCTTGCAGGTAAGTTGCCCCGGAAAACTTCTTTTATCCTCTTGGGAATTCTGGTAATTATTTGGAGTGTGCGTATACTGACTAAACTGCTTTAAAAAATCTCTTCTTATTTCCAATTTAATTTCTAACGATTCGCTTCACACTGCAACCCAAATCTTTTCGATAAATTTTAAATAAGTCCCAGAAAGAAATTCATGACTATTTTCAGAATGTTACTGTGCTGTTTTCTTTTTCCACATACGTTGTTTGGGCAACACACCGTAAAGCATGAAAATGTAGTTTGGGCAAACTATAACAACAGCATTGCAATTGATAGCACTTGGTCTTTAGTAAATGATCTGCAAATAAGAACCAAAGATGGAATTGATAAATGGTCTCTTTTTGCTTTAAGAACGGGAGCCGTGTATAAATTGAATAAGCATGTGTCTGTGGCTGCGGGCCTTGCCTGGTTTGGAACCATGAATTACTTCACTGACAAAACCGTACTGGCCAATGAATGGCGCCCATGGCAGGAAGTTAGTTTTAGGAATAACTTAAGGTCTGTAAAAATCACTCAAAGATTCAGATTGGAGCAACGTTTTCTGCAAAAATTGTTTGAAGGAAAAAGGACAAACTACTTTGAAACCCTTCACCGGCTTAGGTATCGGACGGAAGTGGCTCGCCCCATTTGGAATAAAAAATTGGTGCTGATTGCTGGCGATGAAGTAATGGCAAATCTAAATTATATAAAAGACAATCGCTTTTTTGACCAGAACAGGGCCTTCGTGGCAGCAGATTACAAGTTGTCTGCATCTACCGTTTTTCAATTTCAATACATCCGTTTAGTTCAATGGCGTGCTGCTAGTAAAATCTTAGAAGATAACAATGTGTTCAGGTGCAGCATTCACCTGCGATTTTAATAATTGCTACAGCCATTCTTTTAGTGCTGCCGTAATCTTTTCTACTTCTACCAAAAATCCATCGTGGCCATACACAGAATCTATCTCCTTCAGGGTAGCATTTGGCATTTGCTCCGCCATGTGTTGTTGCTCAATGAGCGGGCAAAGTATATCGCTGCTGATGCCAATGATGAGCGTGCGCTGTTGAATGCTTTGTAAAACTTTGTCTGTGTTGCCACCACGGTCTCTTGCAATTTGATGTGTATCCAGCGCCTTGGTGAGGAGCCAGTAACTATAAGCATTAAAACGGTCAGCCAGTTTATTGCCCTGGTATTGTATGTAAGAAGATGCTTTGTAGTGATCTAATTTTTCAGCATCTGTTTCCGATTGTGTTTGCACCATGATGCCATAATTTCTATAGGTAAGCATACCGATTGCTCGTGCCGCTTTTAAACCGTTTTTGCCAGCATCCGGCTGGGTATCTTTCCAGCTTGTGTCTGCTTCTATGGCTAAACGCTGTGCTGTGTGCACGGCAATACCCCAGGCACTTTCTGTAGGAGAAGTGGCCAGCAAAAACAATTGTTCGATCCGATCTTTTTCCATCAGGGCCCACTCCAAAGCCTGGTATCCACCCATGCTGCCGCCAATGAGCAAATGAATGTTATCAATGGCTAAATGTTCCCGCAACAGTATATGCGCTTTCACCATATCCCGCACGGTGATAGCCGGAAAGTCGTGGTAGTAGGATACGGAGGTAGCAGGGTTCAAACTCAACGGACCACTGCTGCCATAACAGGAGCCCAATATATTTGCGCAAACGATAAAATATTTCGCCGGGTCTAGCATGCAGTTTTCACCCACGAGGCCGGGCCACCAATCCCTTGCATCTGCATTGGCCGTGAGCGCATGGCATATCCATACAACATTGCTGGCGTCAGGGTTTAATTGGCCATACGTGTAATAGGTAATCTCTATCCGGGGTAGTACTGCACCCGTTTCCAGTAAAAAAGGTTTGTCGTGAACGAACAACTGCATGAATTGATTTTTCTGGTTGCAAAGTAAAGATAAGGTTTCGGTTATCTTTGCAATGAAATGGGGGATGGTTGATGGTTCATGGTTGATGGTTCATGGTTGATGGTTTATGGTTGATGGTTTATGGTTGATGGTTTATGGTTGATGGTTTATGGTTGATGGTTTATGGTGAAGCATCATGTTGAATGATGAATTTTGAATGCCCGCCTGGCTGAATGCCTGTTCGGACGGGTTGAATGTTTAGATGAAAGTCAGATCTGAAAGTGCAGGCTCTGTATTACTCGTAGTAACAGGTTCGTAACCTTTCATTCATAATACGGATTCCGATGACCAAGATCAATGACTCAATGACCGAATGACCAATGGCCCAATGACCCAATGACCAATGACCCAATCACAAAAATATATACTAACTAATTTATAGGATGCATAACATAACGAAAGCCATACGCATACAAACAGAAAGAACAAATGAAAATGAACATAGCACACCTATGTTTTTAACCAGCAGTTTCGTTTTTGATAATGCAGAGGAAATGCGGGCAACGTTTGCTGATGAAACAGAAGATAATATTTACAGCAGGTTTAGTAATCCGGGTGTGCAGGAGTTTACCGACAAGATGGTAGCGCTCGAAGGTGCAGAAGCAGGCTATGCAACCGCCTCAGGTATGAGCGCTGTGTTTGGTTCCTTTATGGCTTTGCTCAAAAAGGGAGATCACTTACTCAGTTGCAGTTCTATATTTGGAAGCACGCATACGGTTATCAAAAAATACCTTCCCGGTTTTGGCATTGAATACAGCTATGTGGAAGCAGACCGGCCGCAAGATTGGGAAGCCGCCATCAGGCCCAACACAAAAATGATTTATGTAGAAACACCTACCAACCCCGGGCTGGACATTATCGATCTTGAAATGTTGGGAGCACTGGCAAACAAACACAACCTTATTTTAAATGTAGATAATTGTTTTGCCACACCCATGTGTCAGCGGCCAATTGAATACGGTGCAGATCTCGTGGTGCATTCTGCCACCAAGTGGATTGATGGACAGGGTAGGGTGTTGGGTGGAGTGGTAGTTGGTAAGAAAGAACTCATCAACGAAATTTATCTATTCTGTCGCAGCACGGGGCCGGCACTGAGTCCCTTCAATGCCTGGGTGCTCAGTAAAAGTTTAGAAACTTTGGATGTGCGGATGGAGCGTCATGCAAAAAATGCTTTGCACATTGCCACCACTTTAGAGGGGCACCAGGCGATCGCCTCCTTGCGATATCCCTTTTTGCCCAGCCATCCGCAGCATGCCATTGCCAAAAAACAAATGGAAAACGGCGGCGGCATCGTTTGTTTTGAATTAAAAGGTGGCTTGGAAGCTGGGAGTAATTTTTTAAATAATTTAAAAATGCTATCCCTCACCGGCAACCTCGGAGATACCCGCAGCATAGCTTCCCACCCGGCAAGCACTACACATTCAAAACTCACCGAAGAAGAGCGCCAGGCAGTAAACATAACGCCGGGGCTTATACGCATTTCGGTAGGTCTGGAACACCAGGATGATATTTTGCAGGATATTTTGCAAGCACTTGAGAGGGTGAAAGGTGAAAGGAGTGAAAGGTCAAAAGTGAAAGGTGAAAGGTGAAAGGTCAAAGGTGAAAGCCTGCCTCTACAAAATGTAGGGGGTTAAAGTCCCCTTCAGGGGATTTAGGGGCTTTTTTCCGCTTCGGTCAAAGTCCCCTTCAGGGGATTTAGGGGTTTCAAAGTCCCCTTCAGGGGATTTAGGGGTTTTTCTTCAACTGCGTCATCAACGCCCTAAACTCTTTGGGCACCTCAGCTATCAATTCCATTTTTTCGCCAGTGGCCGTGTCAAAAATTAATTTGTAAGAATGTAGCGCAAGTCGGCTGATCATGGGGCGTTCCTGTTCGTCGTGCTTACTCAGTTTAAATTTCTTTTTAAGTGCTGACAGCAAAACCGGTTTTCCGTCGCCATACAATTCATCGCATGCAAGTGGGTGGCCTATCTCTTTGCTATGCACTCTTATCTGGTGGGTTCTGCCTGTGTGTAATTGAAATGAGACCATAGAATAATGCCTGTTGGCTTCCATTACTTCATACGTTGTGTGCGATGGTTTACCATTGCGATGCACATTCATCAACCCTTTGTGGGCGGGGTTTTCGCCTATGGGAGCTTCGATGCTGCCCGAAGCGTTGGTCGGGCAGCCCAGCACAATACCCACATAATATTTGGCTACTTTTCTATCTTCAAAAAGCATAGAAAGGTATTTGTGAGTCGCTTCATTTTTGGCAAACAGCACCAGGCCGCTCGTGTCTTTATCAAGGCGGTGCACGGTAAATATTTCTCCGTATTTTTCTTTTAGAAATTCCTTCAGCGATTTTTCACTCTGCATCCTGTCTGGGATGGTGAGTAAACCGGAGGGTTTGTTGATGGCTACAAAATCATCATTTTCAAAAACGATGATGCTTTCGATTTTCCTAAAATAAGTTTTAGGTGCAGCCGGAACTGTAGTTGCGTCCTTCATTATTTCTTCGCCTGATTTTTTAAAAATTCTTTTTTCTCACTATGCGTTTTAAACTTCCGTGGCTGCTTCACTTTTTCTTCTTTTGCAAAGGCCGGTTTCTTTTTTAGAGGAGCTTTCGGGGTGGCCGTAGCTACAGACTTAGCCGTTACGTTTATCTCTTCTTCGGGTGTAAGTTCAGCCATACTTTGGTGAGGCGCCCGCACTGTTTTCTTCGTCTTCGATTCGTTCATGTATTTCAACACCCTGATTTCTTTATCGCTCAGGTAACGCCACTTGCTGCGCTCCACATTCTTTTTGGTGAGGCCGGCATACATTACCCTGTCCAAACCTTTTACATCGTAGCCCAGGTATTCAAATATGCGGCGTACAATACGGTTGCGTCCGCTGTGTATCTCTATACCAATTACAGATTTGTCTTTGCTATCGGCATAAGCCAGGCTGTCTACGAATATCGGCCCGTCCTCCAGCGTAAGGCCGGTGAGTATTTTGTCAAAATCAGTTTTGGTTAAATTTTTATCCAGCTTTACTTCATAAATCTTTTTGATTTCGTAGCTGGGGTGTGATAGTTTTTGAGTAAGATCACCATCGTTGGTAAGCAATAAAACGCCCGAGGTATTTCTATCTAACCGGCCAATAGGATATACCCTTTCATCCGTGGCTTTTTGTATCAATTGCAACACCGTCTTGCGGCCTTGTGGATCATCGGTAGTAGTAATGTAATCTTTGGGTTTATTTAAAAGAATGTACACCAGGTTTTTGGTGACAAATAATTTCTTCGTATTGTAAATCACTTCATCGGTAGGTTGCACTTTGTAGCCCGGTTCTGTTGCTATCACTCCGTTTACTTTTACAAGCCCTTTCGTAACGAGCTCTACTGCTTCCCGGCGGGAGGTAACCCCACAGTGGGCCAAAAATTTATTTAGGGGCATAACCGTATCGGTGGTAACCTGTGGTTGGCTTGGCGCGGGTCTGCCTGCTTCAACTGGTTTTGTAGGTGCAGGGGCTGCGGGTGCCGTAACTGCTTTGGCTGCGCCTCCTGCTTTTAAGGCTCTTTTGGCCAGCATGGCCTGGTATTTATCTTCTTTTAATTTATCGAAATAGGCGTTTTTCTCTGCTCTTATCTTTTTCTTTTCCTGGCGATATTCTTCTTTAACAACGCTGTTCTTTTTTTTGGCAGTAAATTTTTGAAAGGGAGCCTGGCTCATAATGATGAAGTTTTTGCTGTTTTCCAACAGTAGGTGAATGGCGAAGGTAGTTTTTTTTGCTGAGAGGCTGGGCAAGCCCTATGATTGAGAGTATGGACAAAATCTACGAACACAATGAATCAAAGGCTGCATAAAGATGTATGCAATCTTTTTGTCCTTATTTTCTCTTTTGATCTCATGGCCAAAAATTAAACTAGGTGCACAAAGAGTGAAAGGGTAAAAAAGAGTTGTCATTTAATCTCCTTGTTCTCATTTTCTCTTTTGATCTCTTAGCCAAAAAATGAAAAAAAATCAGCCAGGCAATCTTATTGAAGCTGCAATGAAGTTGGCTGCCCTAGCTGTTGGTCAGGTTACAGGCCAAACAAAAAAACGCCGCCAAATGGCAGCGTTCGTAGGGGTAGGGTTTTAATATTTTTCTTGTGATAGATGGTTTATTTCCTGGGGCAGAGATATTATTTTGAATCTTTTCTACGGTTCATATTGCCTTTACCGTCTTTCCTCATTGCTCTCATTTTTTGAAGTTGCTCTGCGGTCAGGATATCCTGGCGCTCCGCTTTGGCTGCATCTTTTATTGCTTTTGTCTGAGTTTTCTTTTGCTCTTTGCTCAACGATGTATTCGCCTGTATGGCTTTTATTTTTTCATGGTTAGCTTGATTCAGTGCTTTTAGTCTTTCGCCTTGGTCATTGCTCAATCCTAATTTTTCCTTCATCGCTTCTCCACGTTGGCCATCCATATCCTTTCTCTTAACTTCCATATTGGTTTTTCTTTCTGCCACGGCGGCCTTTTGTTCTGCAGTGAGCAGTTGGTCCATTTGCGATTTCTGCTCCTGCATCAAAGCCGCTTTGCGCTCCCGCATTTCTTTCACCGTTAGATTATCCTGCTTGTTCAAAGATTCCATCTTGGACTTGTTGGCTTCCCTGTTGGCTTTCATTTGGGCCTTTTGGGCTTCAGAAAGGTTAAGGTCCTTCACCATTTCTTTTTTCTGACCCTGATGAGTGGCCGTTCCTTTTTTGTGCGATTTCATTTGCCTGTTTTGCTGGGCAGATACGCTGAAACCCAAAATTGCAAGTGCTAATGTTAGGGAGATTATCTTTTTCATAATTATTTTTTTATGCGTTTTTTAAAGTTGTTGTGCAGTAATAGACGCAGCATGGTGCAGATAGTTTAATAAAGAAAACGTTAAAGGGTTTGCGCAGTATGGTCTTAAATATGGGAAGTAGATTTTTTTGAATTGATTTCTGCCAGGTTTATGAAATTACGCAGAGGTTTATTGTAATGTCATTGGCTTTACGCTTGGTTGTTTTTCTTGTATTTCATTGTGGATGGTACATGTTTAAATTAGGTGTGATTATAGGAGAAAGTTCTAAACAATGCATAAGGCATTAATTTAGAACCATATGTGTCCTTTAGTTTTTTTGACCGTATCAGTTCTAAGCCATATTTTCATTTTTTATTTTAACCAAACCAAAAACTAACTCAATGAAAAAAGTATTTGCATCCGTAATTGGATTGTTGATTCTTGCTGTGTCTTTTGCAGCAAAGCCAAACTCCAGCCCTGCTCCATTGTATGCTTCTCAAATCATGTTTCCGGTGGGTAAAACAGGACAAAAAATTTCTTTGCTGGAATTATCTACCATCAGCAAAGGGAATCTTGAAGAAATTACCGGCAAAAAAATGAGCGGCGCTCAATCATTTGCGTTTAAAAGTGCTCAAAGAAAAATGAACAGGGATATCAACAGCGAAGGTGTTGTTACCAGCAAGAAAATGAAAAAGATGTATTATGCCGGCGAGACTGGTTTTCATTTAGGAGGATTCGCATTGGGTTTTTTTGCTGGCTTCATTGGTGTGCTCATTGCATATTTAATTAACGACGATTACAAGAAGAATCGGGTTAAGTGGGCCTGGCTTGGTTTGGGTATTGGCCTGCTGCTTGGTCTGCTGCTATTTGCTGCGTTGTACGGTGCAACTTTATAACAGGCATTACTATATAAAAAAGCGGCCTCAAATGAGCCGCTTTTTTTATGTCGTTTTGTAAATACCTACCCCTTATTTGCCAACTGCCCGCAAGCTGCATCAATATCTTTTCCACGGCTGCGTCTTACTCTTACGTTTACTTTGTTGGCCACTAGATAATCGGTGAATATCTGTGTGCTGTCTTCATCTGTTTTTATAAACGGAATACCGGCTACGGGGTTGTATTCAATAACGTTTACCAACCGTGTGGGAATTTTGCGGTACACTTTTACCAGCTCGGCTGCATCTTCCAGGCTGTCGTTTTCGCCCTGCAGCAACACGTATTCTAAAGTGATGTCGTTTTTGGTTTGGTCGTAAAAATAGTTGAGGGCTTCAATCAACGCAGCAATGTTGTTGCTTTCGTTGATGGCCATGATGCGGTTGCGTTTTTCGTCGGTAGCGGCATGGAGAGAAAGGGCGAGGTTAAAACGCACTTTATCATCGCCCAACTGCCGGATCATTTTGGCTACGCCGGCTGTGGAAACGGTGATGCGTTTTGGGCTCATGTTCATGCCGTCGGGCGCTGTTATCCGATCTATGGATTGCAATACATTTTTATAATTGAGGAATGGCTCGCCCATACCCATGTACACAATGTTGCTCAGGTTGTTACCATTGGCTTTCTGACTTTCTTCATTGAGCAAAACTACCTGGTCATAAATTTCATCGAAGCCAAGGTTTCGCTTGCGATCCATAAGGCCGGTGGCGCAAAAGGCACAGCTCAAGCTGCAGCCAATTTGGGAAGATACGCAGGCAGTATTTCTTTTCTCAGTAGGAATTAACACACCCTCTATATAATGACCATCAAAAGTTTTAAAGCGTGATTTGAGGGTGCCATCATTGCTGTGCTGGCTGGCATCTACCGTGAGGGCGGTAAATTCAAATTCATCTGCCAGCTTTTGGCGCAAGTCGAGCGAAAGATTACTCATATCATCAAAGCTGCGGGCATTCTTCTTCCATAGCCATTCATAGGTTTGAATGGCACGGAATTTTTTATCTCCAATAGATTCAAAGTACTCTTTAAGGGCGGGTAAGCTAAACTCACGTATATTCTTTTTTTGCGACATGGGCGCAAAGGTACAGAAAGGGCGACAAGTGACCCTCAACCGGGAAACGAATTGCTGGCGGGCTCACCGATAGGCGGCTACCATTGAGCCTGCTGAATGTTCCGTTAGTTTGAGGTGTTATCTTTACAGCTCAACAATGGTATTTGGTACAAGTGAGTGACACAACGATGTTGCCAAATGGACAAATGCTGGTAAACAAAAATTATGAACAAAGTTTATGTTATTGATGCCCTTCGAACTCCTATTGGCAAATACGGCGGGGCTTTGGCCAACATCAGGCCGGATGATTTGCTTGCTCAGGTGATAAAAGCTTTGATCAAGAGAAATCCTAATGTGGATGTAAATGCCATTGAAGACGTGATTGCCGGTGCGGCCAACCAGGCAGGAGAAGACAATCGTAATGTGGCACGAATGGCAGCGTTGCTGGCGGGCCTACCCGTAACAGTCCCCGGCAACACCGTAAACAGGCTTTGTGCCAGCGGACTGCAAGCTATTATGGACAGCGCCCGAACCATTGCCTGTGGCGATGCGGAACTGATGATAGCATGTGGGGTAGAAAGTATGAGCCGTGCACCTTTCGTAATGTCCAAGGCTGGCAGTGCCTTCGATCGCAGTCCACAGATGTTCGATACTACCATGGGCTGGCGTTTCATCAACAAGCAACTGGCAGAAATGTATTTTCCCTACGGCATGGGCGAAACGGCAGAAAACGTGGCCAAACAATGGAACATCAGCCGCCATGCGCAAGATGAATTTGCTATTGAAAGTCAGCAGAAATATGCGGAGGCTTTTAGTGCCGGAAAGTTTGCAGATGAAATTATTCCCATTAAAGTGCAGGTGGGTAAAGATGCATTTGAGTTCGATAAAGATGAACATCCAAGGGTATCCTCCATGGAAAAACTGGCGCAATTAAAACCTGCTTTTATAAAAGATGGAACCGTAACTGCCGCCAACAGCAGTGGCATCAATGATGGTGCTGCAGCCATGTTGCTGGCCAGCGAAGCAGCCGTAAAGAAATACGGCCTGCAGCCCATTGCTACCATTAAAAGTATGGCAGTTGCTGGTGTAGATCCTGCGGTGATGGGCATTGGCCCTGTGCCTGCTTCTCAAAAAGCTTTGCAGCGTGCAGGGCTTAGCGTTAGCGACCTTGACCTGGTGGAACTGAACGAGGCGTTTGCTTCGCAAAGCATTGCCTGTATTCACGACCTTGGTTTAGATCTGCAAAAAGTAAATGTAAATGGAGGAGCCATTGCGCTCGGGCATCCGCTGGGCTGCAGCGGTGTTCGTATTGCTACCACGCTATTGCATGAAATGAAAAGGCGTAAAAGCAAATATGGGCTGGCTACCATGTGCGTGGGTGTAGGGCAGGGAGCGGCGGTGGTTTTTGAAGGGGTGAAG
>JBKJKD010000258.1:0-12786 GCA_046597635.1 Ferruginibacter sp.
CTGCCTCAGGGCGTTCTGCTTTAGGAACTTCCTTTGCCGGCGCAGGGTTGGTCGGCTTTGCCTCCGGTACCTTCACCTGCACTGCTTCTTCTTTTACAGCTACTACATCCACTGGTGCAGGCAAGGCTCCATTTTTACCAACTATCAACTGCATGCCTTCTACCAGGCCATCACTGTTTAAATTGTTCCATTTTTTTATGTCATCGATAGTAACATTGTATTTTTTGCTAATGCCATAGAGTCCCTCGCTTTTGGCAACCGTATGATAAACAGAGTTTGAGCCTTTACTCTGCTTCGGGGCAATGGGTTTCACCAATGCAGGTGCAGGCTTAGTAGGCGTGGTTGCTTCAGCAACCGGAGCCATGGATTTTTTTGTGGGAATCTTTAAAACCTGCCCGATGGTTAAACCGGTTTCGAAAGAAATATTATTGTAGGCCGCCAACTCCCGGGGATGTACGTCGTATTTTCTCCCAATGGAAAATAAACTTTCTTTGGCACCTACGGTATGCGTTTTCTGAGCCTCGCTCATGAAGGGCAACAGTAAAAATAAAAAGGCTATTAAATTTTTCATGTAAAAAATTTAGTGGTTACAAAGATGCAGCATTTTGTTGGTACAAATCCCGCCTACATGTTAAGAATACGCCACTCCTTGGGGTAATAATTATTATTTCTGCCAGCCAAAATTTTTACGAGGCCGAGCGGAATGTTGTTGTAAGTCACCATTGCCCACCCTCTTACATCAGAAATTATTTCGATGTCTTTTTTACGGAGGTATTGCAAGGCGGTAGGCAAATCGAGTGGTACGCCAGGTAGTACATCAGAGGCTATGCCGCTTACTGCCCACTCATGTTGCGGTATCACTGCATTACGTATAAGCTCACCAATTTTTACGCCAGCTTTCTTAAAATAGAGAGTAGACTGTAACAATAAAAACTCTTCTACCATCGTTGCGGGCAATGCAAGAATTTCAGCTTTCCATTTAGAAAATACATATTGCGCCGGGTCCTTTAAGTAAGGCTCCACCGTCTGGAGTTCCTCCTGGTTTAGCAACGACAATTTGTTTTTAGCTTTTGGCGCTCTGCTATATTGCAACAAGCCTTCCTTCTTAAAAACGGCTAGAAAAAACCCTTCGCCTTTTACCTTGTCAGGATAAAAACGATAGCCTGTATTTTGATGTTTATCTGAAACCGTTGTCACAATCCTCCATTCCTCTAGCACGGTCAGCGGCATGCTGACCATGGAAAACTCATCGCTTATCCAATCCATCATGTCTTCATTCTCTGCCGTGGAAAAAGAACAGGTAGCGTAAACGAGCACACCGCCGGGTTTTAAACAATCCATCACCTCGCTCAAAATTTTTTGCTGTCGCTCGCTGCACAGCTGCACATTTTGCAAGCTCCATTCGTTGATGGCATCCGGATCTTTTCTAAACAAACCGCTACCGCTGCAAGGTGCATCTATTACTATAAGATCGAAAAACGCTGGTAGTCTTTTAAAATGACCAGGCTCATTGTTGGTAACAATTACGTTGGCACCACCCCACTTACTCATATTTTCTGCGAGGATGGTAGCCCTGTTTTTGATAACTTCATTACTTACCAGCAGGCTGTCTGCTGAAATGAGTGATTGTATCAAAGTAGATTTTCCACCAGGTGCAGCGCACAAATCGAGCACACGCATGGGTTTGCTAAGGTCGCAGCTTTGCTTGATGGCTTGCTCCAGAAACATACTACTAGCTTCCTGCACATAATAAGCACCGGCATGAAAAAGTGGATCGAGGGTAAAAGATGGTCGCTCCTTGAGATAGTAACCATAGCTGCTCCAGGGAATTTTTCCTTCTATCTCCAATGCTTCAGGCGGTGTATCGATTTTAGCAGGGTTAATTCTTATAGATACCAACTGCTGGCCAGATTCATGCACAGCTACAAAAGGCGCTTCTTCAAAACCGGGCGCATTTTGCAGGGATGTTATAAATGATGTTGGAAGTTGCAAATGTTTTTTGGCAAAGGTAAAAGGTTGTACTGTTATAGTAATTGTCGCAAATTAAATTAGAGTAAATCTCTATCTACATCCCGTGCAGATAAAATTGAGTAACGCTTTCCCGTTCAGTGAAGTGCGCCGGGTGTGATCCTTGGGGGCAAGCTGCAACTGGGTTTCGGAGAGATATAAAGTGAGAAAAGTATTTAGAAAAGGGAGATTTTGTTCAGGCTTTGTGTGACAATACAACAATTTTGGATTGAAAGAAATTTTAAAACTTTGTACCTTGTACACATGATTTACGTAAGAGAACCGGCAGTAGCTTATGGCAGAAATAAGTTTACAGTGGAAGAATACCTAACAATGGAAAAAACATCTGACGTAAAACATGAGTTTTATAAAGGCGAGATGTTTGCCATGAGTGGAGCGGGTGCAAGGCATAATAGCATTGCCGTAAATCTTACCGTATCGTTACACAAGCAATTGGAAGGCAAACCATGCCGTCCCTACGGAAGCGATATGCGTATACATATTCCTGAAAACAGTTTATATACCTATCCTGATATAAGCATTATTTGCGGCGATATTATTTTTTCTGATGATGATGAAGATACCGCAACCCGGCCTACTGTCATCATTGAAATTCTATCTCCTTCCACCCAGCGTTACGATCGGGGTGATAAGTTTAAATTGTATCGTGCCATTCCAGCTTTGAGAGAATATATTTTAGTAGATGCAGAAAGCATCAATGTGGAGTGTTTTAGTCTGAATGACAAGTTTATATGGGAGTTGAGAGAATATAAAAAATTAGAAGAAACTGTTTTGGTTAAAAGTATTAACGGAGTCATTTTGTTGGAAGATATTTATAAGGATGCAAAGTTTCAGGCTTAAAATTAACCAGGAAAGCCTTAAAATATTTGAATGATCTTACTGATCGAAGGAAGAGGTTAAATCGCTTTTACCTCCGCACACAAATCTTGCAACACTTTCTTTGCATCGCCAAACAACATAGAAGTTTTGGGTTGAAAGAAAAGATCGTTCTCGATACCGGCATAACCGGGCTTCATGCTTCGCTTGTTTACGATAACGGTTTTTGCAAGTTCTACTTCCAAAATAGGCATGCCATAAATGGGAGACGCAGGGTCATTTTTTGCAGCAGGATTCACCACATCGTTTGCTCCAAGAATCAACACTACATCGGTAGTTTTAAACACATCGTTGGCAGTTTCCATTTCCATTAATTTATCGTAGCTCACATCAGCCTCAGCCAACAGCACATTCATATGACCCGGCATACGGCCTGCCACGGGGTGAATGGCATAGTTCACTTCAACACCTTTGTCATTTAATATTTTTTCGAGCTCATGGCAGATGTGTTGCGCCTGTGCCACGGCAAGGCCATAGCCCGGCACAATCATCACTTTATTGGCATACGACATTACCATGGCTGCATCGGCCAAACTAATTTCTTTGTAGTGGCCCTGTGCACCGGCGTCGCCAGAAGCGGAAGCTTTGCTACCGCCACCAAAAGAACCTATCAACACATTGAGCAAGGAGCGGTTCATGGCTTTGCACATAAGAATAGTAAGCAAGGTTCCCGCTGCACCTACCAAAATACCGCCGGTGAGCATGGCTTTGTTGTTGTATAAAAATCCACCGCAGGCAGCGGCCACACCGGTAAAGGAATTGAGCAGAGAAATTACCACGGGCATATCGGCACCTCCAATCGGCATCACAAACAACACTCCGTAAATAAAAGCAAAGAAGCCTATCAATAAAAAGGGTATATAAATATCTTCAATGGTAGATTGATAGGCCCAAATAGCGCAGGCAATTACCATAGCCAAAATAACCAGGTTTACGATGTGCTGCCCTTTGAAAGAATAGTCCTTTACCCGGCCGTTGAGTTTGCCCCAGGCAAGGATGCTGCCGATATAAGATATTGTGCCAATGATGGCGCCAGCTACAATGGTGATGTAAGTACCCACAGAAACGATATCTGCAAAGGCAGTTGCCGGAGCGGCTTTGTGTGCTTCGTAAATATGGTAAAACTCTGCTGCAGAAATGAGAGCAGCACAAGCACCGCCCATGCCATTAAATATGCTTACCATTTCGGGCATGGCTGTCATCTTTACTTTTTTGGCAGATACCGCACCTGCAATGGTGCCGATGATCAGTGCCCCAAAGATCCAGGCATAATTACCCAGTTTGAAACCTTCTTCCTGGTATAAAAAAATGGTTCCAAAAATGGCAAGGCCCATACCGGCTGCCGCAATCAAATTTCCTTTGCGTGCCGTAACAGGATTGGCCAACATTTTTAAACCCAGTATGAAAGTGACCGAGGCTACCAGGTAGCAAAGCGTGAGTATGTATTCGCTCATAAAATTCTTATCTAAATAAACAGCGTGACTATTATTTTATTATTTTTTCTTCTTGAACATTTCTAACATTCTATCCGTTACCACAAAGCCACCTACAACGTTTAAAGTGCCTAATATAACTGCCAGAAAACCCATGGCCAATGCCAAATAATCATGTGAATCTGCCTTACCCATTACGATGATAGCACCAATGACCACCACACCATGTATGGCGTTGGCTCCGCTCATTAAAGGCGTATGCAATACGCTTGGCACTCGGCCTATCACTTCTATCCCTACAAAAATCATGAGGATCACAATGTAAATCACTTGTTGATTGAGTGATACCCAGCTTAATATATTTTCCATTTATAAAGTTTATTACTCTTATTCAAAATAAAAGGTCAAATGTCATTTGTCATTGGGTCATTCCTCTTGGGTCAAATGTCATTCGAGATTGGGTCATTTTGTTTTATTCTAAACTCAAGAATCTCCTATTGAGGCTGTCACATTCTAAATGGGCAGGCTTGACCATGAACTATAACCCATGAACTATTGACCTAATGACCTACTGACTCATTGACCTATTGACTATTGACCATGAACTATTAACCATGAACCATAAACTATTGCCCCACCGCCTGTTGAACCCTTTCATTGGTAATCGCCCCACCATGTGCAATGCAGGTTCCCTTTACCAGGTCATCTTCAAAATTCAGGTTCAGGTCTCCTTCTTTGCTCACAATCAACTGTAAAAAGTTGACCATATTTTTTCCATACAATTTGCTGGCATCACTGGGCATATCACCTGGCAGGCGACTATTGCCAATAATGCTCACGCCATGATATTGCACCGTTTCGTCATTTTTGGTTTGCGAAGTATTGCCACCTGTAGCTGCAGCAATATCAATAATAACGGAGCCATTTTTCATAGCCTGCATCATTTCGTCTGTGATGAGAATGGGTGCTTTTTTACCAGGAATCTGAGCAGTGGTGATAATGATATCAGACTTGGCTACGCTTTCTGCAATCCTCGCTTTTTGTTTTTCCAAAAATTCTGCTGTTTGCTCCACAGCGTAACCGCCCGCCTTGCTGGCATCTGCAGCACCTTCCACCTCTACGAACTTTGCACCGAGGCTCATCACTTCTTCTTTAACTGCAGGGCGGGTATCAAAAACTTCTATCACGGCTCCCAAACGCTTGCCGGTGGCAATGGCCTGCAAGCCCGCCACACCTGCACCAAGGATCAATATTTTTGCTGGCGGAATGCTACCTGCCGCCGTCATGAACATGGGAAAGTAACGGGGGAATTTATTGGCTGCCAGCAATACAGCTTTGTAGCCTGCGATATTTGCCTGGCTGCTGAGCACATCCATGTTTTGCGCACGGGTGGTGCGTGGCAACATATCTATGCTAAAAATACTAAAGCCTTTTTGCGCCCAGGATTGTATAAGCGCAGCATTGTACAATGGTTGAAAGAAGCCAAACAATACTTTCGCCTTGCACTGGCTTATATCAACTTCGCTGAGTGGTTCGATGGAAAGCACGATCGTTGCTTGTTGAAGTATCTCTTCTCTTGAGTGAATGGTAGCACCTGCCTCCTTGTATTTCTCATTTTTGGCAAAAGCGTTTTCCCCGGCACCGCTTTCTATCATCACTTGTGTACCCCATTTTAAAAGCGTAGCTATGTGTTCTGGCAAAAGAGAGACCCGTGTTTCAAAAGCTGGTTCCTTAAGTACAGCAATGATCATGTGTTTTATTGGTTTTAATTATCCCGTGTTGTACAACGCTTCTGCATTGAGATTGTTTGTTCGGGTATATGATTTTATTGGACCTCGCCAAAGTTAGGGGAAATTAAAATCGGATGCTGTAATGTTGTGTTTCCTTAAAATCCTTTTTAAAAAAAACCAAGCCTATAAAAAAAAGATCGATGCTTAAGGTGACCCTGGAATCTGATTTAATCTGCTCCCATGCTTCTTCCATCTCCTGGCTCCAATGTATGTCATCAAAAATTAATATAGATTGCTCATTGGTTTTTGCCAGCAGGTTTCGAAAATATTGGAGGGTAGGTTCTTTGCGGTGGTTTCCATCTACAAAAGCAAGATCAATCAGCGGTAAATCGTTTAACAATGGCTCCAAAGTTTGGGCAAAGTCGCCTTCTGTCAATTGAACATTTTGAAGGCCGAGGCCCTCAAAATGCGAGCGGGCAATAGAAGCGATGGCTGGGGAACCTTCCAGTGTGTGCAGCCTGGCCGCATTATTTCCACTGGCCATATATGCACTTGTAATACCAAAGGAAGTACCCAGTTCCAGTATGGTTTGTGGCTTGTAATATTGAACAATCCTATAAAGCAGTTGCGCAAATTTTTTGGGCTTTAAGGAAGATTGAGCCATTTTATAAATAGCCCTTTGGTTTGTTTTAAGAACGGTAGAACCAGCACCAAAATCTCTTACTTCTATAGATTCTTTGCTACGCAATAACTGCCTGCGCAACTCCTCTATGTTGCCGTAACAGGGATAAGCCCGTGAATCGTTTTTTACAAATTTTATAAAATCAAACACAAAAGGAGAATGCACGCCATGGCCCCTGGCGTTGGAGGCAGAAAGGTAGTATTTAAAATATTTTCGGGCTAATTGAGTTGCTGAATACATGGTAAAAAAACTGCAGTTAAACTAATCTTAGGACGCTAGGCCTTCTTATTCCAAATTTCAAAACTGAAGTCGTAAGCATGTTTTTCATCGGCTTTAAAATCCTCTTTAGAAGCCAGTTCCCAGTTGCCCTCGTCTATATCAGGAAAAAAAACATCTCCTTCTAGTACCGCATGAACCCTCGTGATGTAAATTTTATCGGCCAGCGATATGGCTTGCCTGTAAATTTCGCCACCACCGATGACGAATATTTCCTTGAAATTTTCTGACTTTGCTAACTGTATGGCCTCCTGCAAACCCCTTGCTACAAGGGTATCGGGTGCCTTCCACCCGGCATTGGTAGTAACTACAATATTTAGCCTGCCCGGTAAAGGTTTGTTTACACTCTCAAATGTTTTTCGCCCCATGATTACTACCGAGCCCCAGGTGCTGTTCTTAAAAAACTTCAGGTCTTTTGGCAAGTGCCAGAGCAGTTGATTGTTTTTACCGATGGCATTGTTGGTGGAAGCGGCTACTATAAGTGAAATCATGCTGTAAAAATAAGCAAGCCGTATGACTGGGCAAGAGGTGGCCAAAAGATAATGTTCGTTTCTGAGATCAGATTCGCTTTTGGAGCTGGTGCTTCGTAATTTTGTTTAAATAAGATCTTCATCACATTTTAAAACTCTATAAAATACAAATCATGAAAGAGCAACTTACCAATAAGGTAGTTTACATAACAGGTGGCAGCAAAGGAATTGGTTTTGGCATTGCCCAAACATTGCTTGCGAAGGGCGCCAAAGTGGCCATTAGCAGCCGCAGCCTGGAGGCGGCAAAGGCAGCCGCTGCAAAACTTGGGGGCGATGTGCTTGCCCTGGAATCTGATGTAAGCTCCATGGAAGATGAAACTAAAGCTATACAAGCAGTGGTATCGCATTTTGGAAGCCTGGATGTGCTGGTGGCCAATGCAGGTGTGGGCCACTTTGCGCCAATAGATGTTATTACAGAAAAGGACTGGCACGAAACCATCAATACCAACCTTACCGGAGTGTTTAATAGTGTGAAGGCGAGCATAGAGTCTTTGAAAAAATCGGAGGGCTACATCATCACCATTGCAAGCCTTGCTGGCACCAATTTTTTTGAAACAGCAGCAGCTTACAACGCCAGCAAATTTGGGCTGGTGGGCTTCACCCAGGCCATCATGCTCGATCTTAGGAAATATGGCATTAAAGTATCCACCATTATGCCCGGCTCCGTGGCTACTAATTTTAACGACCACACACCTACCGATGCGGATGCATGGAAGATACAGCCAGAAGATATTGGTGAGTTGGTGCTGGACCTGTTGCTGATGAATCCCCGCACGCTGCCCAGTAAAATTGAAGTGAGGCCAGCTAAAACCGGCAAATAATTTTTAGGAAGACGTTACTTAAAATAAGCCATGCATTAAACGCATGGCTTATTTAGTATTGGGGTTGGGTTGGTAAATACTACAATAAATTAATTCTTCATAATGGTAAACTCTACTCTCCGGTTCAATTGACGTCCCTCGGCATTATCGGTGCCATCAGCCTGCTCGTTAGCAGCCACCGGCTTCGTTTCACCGTAACCTTTAGATACAATACGGGAAGCTGCAATTCCTTTGGATAGGATGTAGTCCATTACAGATTTTGCCCTGTTATCGCTGAGCGTTAGATTGTAATTATCTGCACCCCTGCTATCTGTATGGGCACTCATTTCTATTTCAATATTGGGATATTCATTCAGGAAGGCCACCACCCTGTTTAACTCTGTAAATGATTCTGGCCGTAAAAAATATTTATCAAAATCAAAAAATACATTGTTCAGGCGGAATACCTGGCCTATTTCTATGGGCACCAGGTAAAGATCTTTGTGAATTTCTTTGTAGCCTGCCTTTATAAGCGAATCGAGATTGAGGTTTTCAGAAATTGCAAAGAATTTGTCGGCAGAAGCCCTGATGCTGTAATTTTTATCATACGGCAAAACCATTTTGAAAGCCCCATCTGTGTGATTGGATGTGCCCGTGCCCACCTGGGTGCCGTCCGGCAGGGTTTCATAAATAAGTGAGGCGCTCAATGGTTCCTTCGTTTTGGCATTGTATACATTGCCGGTTACCAACACCACCGGGTCGGGCTTTTCTCTTTCCAGTAATTTAATGCGCACAATATCGCTGGCACCGTAAGCACCATCGCTGCTGGTGAGGTAAGCATATTCGCCACCTGCATCCAGGGTAAAAAATGCCTCGCTTCCTGCAGTGTTAATAGGCGCCCCAAGATTTACCGGCTCGCTCCATTTTTGCCAGCTATCATCCAATCGCTTGCTCATCCAAATATCATTTTCTCCGAGGCCGCCGGGGCGGTCGCTGCTAAAATAAAGGGTGTGCCCATCGGCTGCAATGAAAGGGCTCATTTCATTATAGTCCGGCAGGTTAATTTTTTTGCCCAGGCTTTTGGGTGCTGTCCAAATATCGCCGCCTTCTAAAAATGAAACATATAGGTCATTGTCAAAACTTTCTTTTTTATCCGTCATGTAAAACAACATGGTCTTACCGTCCTGTCCCATAGAGGCACCTAACTGTTGGGTATAGCCGAACTTATGAAAATTACGAATGCGTAACATTTGCGCCGGGCTCCAACTATTATCTTCCATGCGGCGTATCATACTCACGCCCGTACCGAGGTATTGCCCCTCGGTAAAAGCTCCTTTTAGTAAAATGGTATTTAAGTCAGGGGATATCCAATACACCGCATTAAAATGGGACGCATTTACAGAGCCATTTAAATGTTTGGCTTTGCTCCAGTTTCCGGAAGTATCCCGGGTACTGTACCAAATATCCTGTGCATTGCGTACAGTTTGAAACTGCACATTGGCTGGATCTCCCTGCCGGATAAAAAATAATAAATTGCCGTCGGCAGAAATTGTCGGCCGCATCTCTGGGTACTCCGTGTTGATGAGCGCTCCGAGATTTTCTACTTTAACAACGGTTTCACCTGTAATAACGTGGTCTTTTTGCTCAATGAGCTTACCTGTGGTGTCCTGCCGGGGCTGTGCGTAGCTAACCTTGAAAAGTAAAATAAACAAAACGGCTAAGTAGCATTTCCTCATATAGTGTTATTAGGTCTGCACTTCAAACGAAAAAATGCCGGAAATAGTACAACTTTAAAATAAATTTTCTACAACCACTTCCTGTTGAACAAATCCGATACTGTGCTCATTTTCTACAATACCATAGGGGGTGATGAAAGTTAAAAACAAGGTTTTGCGTGTAGCTGTTTTTTGTTGAAACACCTGTAGTTTATTTCTAAGGTCGGCGGCATAGGCTTTTGTAATGGCAAAAGGCTTATCATAGAACTTTGCTTCACAGGCATTGATCACACTATCCTGCCGATCTATTAAAAGGTCTATCTGTGCACCTTTATCTTTTGCATCGCCTTTGTAATAAATGCTGGACACCTCTGTGTAAACTGAGGCAATACCCAGTGCGTATTTTATTTTCTCTATATGCTTCATGCATATATTTTCAAAGGCATACCCACTCCATGTTTTGTAAGTTGAAGTGGCAGATAATTGTTGCCAGTTTACATTCCTTTTGCTCCGCATAAATTTGAGATAAAACAGGGAATATTCATCGGTGAGGCGGTAGATGGTTTCCTTTTTCAATTTATTAAAAGGCATGTAAGAAGTAATAAAGTCTGATTGTTCCAGTTCGGACAATAGCTTACTAAAGCTACCGCCATCGG
Source organism: Ferruginibacter sp. (assembly GCA_046597635.1). Lineage (GTDB taxonomy): Bacteria > Bacteroidota > Bacteroidia > Chitinophagales > Chitinophagaceae > Ferruginibacter. The sequence goes on from JBKJKD010000258.1 coordinate 10,727, forward strand.
CCATCTTAGTTGCCTGTAGTATTTCTACCCGGGACAATCCTTTATTTTTTGATGCAAGTGCTTTAATGATACTAATATGCTGGCGTGCATTTGTAAATAATGAATTGTAGAGGTTTTCAAACTCGTTTACCAACAATCCGTTTTTTTGAAAACAAATACGATTTATATTCTGGGCTGCGCTTTGCCCCTTTCTTACTTCTTTTAAATAATGTGGAATGCCGCCAAGTGCCATATATAAATGCAACACCTGATAGCGGGAAATATTTACATGAAAGTGTTTTAAATAATCTTCTGTTTCACCCAATGAAAAGGGCTGCAGGTGCATACGCTTGGTTACCCTGTTGTGCAAACCACCCCGGTTGTTAATGATCTTGCTCGTCATCCACGATGCAGCAGAACCACAAATGATTACCAGGATATTTCTCTTTACAGCCCAGCTGTTCCAAAACCAATCAAAAGCAGCAAGAAAACCAGAACGATGAGTATCCAGCCAGGGCAACTCATCTATAAATAAAATAATTTTTTTGTTGCTCTTTTTTGCATCAAAATGTTTAGTCAGTTTTTCAAAAGCTTCCAGCCAGTTTACAGAAGGTAAATAACCTTTGGCTTTTTTAGAAGCTATGTTATTAAAGGCGATGTCAAAATTTTGTAACTGCTGCTGCAGGCTGGCGTTGAGGATACCGTTCAATTCAAAATTAAGTTGTTCTTTAAAATAGGTTCGCACCAGATAGGTTTTTCCCACTCTTCTTCTACCTGTTATTGACAGCATATCTGCAGCTTCTGCACTTGCCATTTCCAATAAAAGTTGCTGCTCTTGTACCCTGCCTATGATTACCTTTTGCATATTTAAGAATTCTATTACCAGCGGAATGTGGGAAAAATATAGAGATTCCGCTGGCAATAAAAATAAGTAAAATATCTATGGAGCCAAAAATAAAAGTAAAAAGAGTAAAAAGTATCAGAAAGAAATATTTCTAATGCCAGCGGAATGTGATAAAAATATAGAGATTCCGCTGGCAATAAAAAGCAGGCAAGTTCTTTAGATCACAAGAAAACAATGGAAAGAGTACTAACCAAAATACCTGCTATACAGCCACGGGCGCTTTGATACCGGGATGGCTTTCATAATTAATCAATTCAAAATCTTCAAAGGAAAAATTGAAAATATCCTTCACCGCAGGATTGATTTTCATTTGAGGCAAGGCATAAGGTATTCTGGAAAGCTGCAAATCTGCCTGTTCAAAATGATTGCTGTATAAATGTACATCACCAAAAGAATGAATAAACTCCCCAGGCTCCATATCACACACCTGAGCTATCATCATCGTAAGTAAAGCATAAGAAGCAATATTAAAAGGAACACCCAAAAACACATCTGCGCTTCTTTGATAGAGCTGACAGGACAACCTGGCTTTTTGTTCCCCCTTTAGCGGGTCAGGGGGCTTTGTATAAAACTGAAATAAACAATGACAGGGCATCAATTTCATTTTAGGCAAATCTGCTACGTTCCAGGCACTTATAATGAGTCGACGGCTGTCAGGGTTTGTTTTTAACTGATGAATGAGATCAGCCACCTGGTCTACTTCCACCCCATCGGCTCCCTGCCAACTGCGCCATTGCTTGCCGTACACAGGACCAAGGTCACCGTTTTCGTCAGCCCATTCGTCCCAGATCTTTACGCTCTGCTCTTTCAAGTAAGCAATATTGGTATCCCCCTTTAGAAACCACAGTAATTCGTGAATGATGCTTTTTAAATGCGTCTTTTTGGTTGTTACCATAGGGAATCCCAATGCAAGGTCAAAACGCATTTGATAACCAAACACACTGCGGGTGCCAGTGCCCGTGCGATCACTTTTATCGGTGCCCGTTTCTTTAATATGTCTTAACAGATCGAGGTATTGTTGCATAGCTGCAAATTAAGTGAATATGTGAATGTGATTTAGAGCAAGCCAAAAAAGTTATTAAGAGATATTAAACGCATCAGCTCCATTACTGCTCCTCTTTCCTACCCCTTCGGCATATTAGGGCTAACAATTATCCGAATATTGCGTAACGCTTCA
>JBKJKD010000284.1:0-15979 GCA_046597635.1 Ferruginibacter sp.
CATGAGTCTTTGTCTCTTGTACTTGCAGGGTTAAGTACCCCACTTGTACTGTCAGTGCACACTATTGTATCTTTTGACTTTGCCACCTCAGTAATTCCAGGTTGGCACACTACCATCTTTCCTCCTTATTTCGTTGCAGGTGCCATCTTCTCTGGTTTCGCCATGGTGCAAACCTTGTTGATAGTAGTAAGAAAAGTAATGAACCTGCAGGATTATATCACGATTGGGCACATTGAGGCAATGAATAAAGTAATCGTACTTACGGGTAGTATCGTGGGTTGCGCTTACCTCACTGAGTTGTTTATTGCATGGTATGGCCAAAACCCTTACGAGTGGTACGCTTTCAGTCAAAACAGGGCTAACATATTTACACCCTATGGCTGGAGTTACTGGTTAATGATGTTCTGTAACGTGGTTTCTCCGCAGTTGTTCTGGAGCAGAAAATTGAGAAGAAACATCGCAGTAACTTTCTTTATGAGCATCATCGTAAATATCGGAATGTGGTACGAGCGTTTTGTAATTATTGTTACTTCAGTATACCGTGATTTCCTTCCAAGTAGCTGGAGTACCTATTACAGTCCTAGTATTTATGAGATAGGTTTTTACCTGGGTACTTTCGGATTGTTCTTTACTTGTTTCTTCCTTTTTGCAAAATACTTCCCGGTTATTGCTGTAGCAGAGATCAAAGCCATTTTAAAAACGAGTGGTGAAAACTACAAGGCTAAAATGACTGATATAGAAAAAGCTGATGCGGAGAAGTTTTATATAGACGAGGTGGAGCATGCACATTAGGAAGGTGTGCAGGTTCAACGTTTAAAGGGTTAACGTTAATAAGCCGGGAAAGATAAAAGATCATTTGAAAAGACTTGGTTTACGACATCATAAATCGAAAATCATACATCATAAATCAATATTATGGCTGGAGGAATTAAAAAATTTGTAGTTGGGTCATTTAGTGACGAGGCTGTGCTGTTTCCGGCGGTAAAAAACGTGCGGAAAGCCGGTTATAAAATTCACGATGTGTATACCCCTTTCCCCGTGCATGGTTTAGACCACGCCATGGGCTTAAGGGAAACCAGTTTGCATACTGCTGGTTTTATTTATGCCATTTGCGGTACAACTACTGCACTTACATTCATGACATGGGTATTTACTAAAGACTGGCCTTTGAACATCGGTGGTAAACCACACTTTGCATTGCCGGCCTGGATACCTATTACATTTGAGTTAACGGTACTTTTTTCAGCCGTAGGCATGGTACTTACATTCTGTTACTTGTGTAATCTTGCCCCTTTTGTAAAAAAGCATCATTTTCATCCAAGGGCTACTGATGATCTTTTTGTGATGGCTATTGAGTGTACAGATAAAACAGATGATGCCTCTTTGCAGAACTTTTTGCAACAAACAGGTGCTGTAGAGGTGAATGTGCAAGAGGCCGAAACTGGTTGGTGGATCGGCCGTTACGACAGAGAACAGAAATTATACAGGGACGAGAAGGGGTATTAATTGCCCTCCGGATTTTAATAGAATTAGATCAGGTATTGATTGTATCAACAGATATTGTAAAGAATGAAAAAAATTAAAAATATATCATTTGCGTTGTTAGTAACGGCAGTGACACTCCTGGCCAGCAGTTGCAAAGATAAACGCCACCCAGGAAGTATCTATATGCCGGATATGGCTTATAGTCGCACTTTTGAGACATATTCCGAACTGGATTCTTTAAAGTTTACCAACGACATTCACAATAAAGGGGGCAACAAGATCTTCTTTAATGAAATGCCTGCTCCTGGTACCATCAAACGAGGAGAGTTGTTTCCGTATACTTTACCTAATGATAGTAATGGATACAAATTGAGCGCTGCAGTTCCAAATCCGGTTGATTTTATGACCGGTGCTCAGATGAGCGAGGCGGGTAGATTATACAATATTAATTGTGGCGTTTGTCACGGGGCTAAAGGACAGGCTAACGGACCACTTTCTACCAAAGTAGGAGGAATAGCCAATCTAACATTGGACATTTATAAGGCTATGGCAGATGGAACCATGTTTCATTCGCTTACTTATGGCAAAAATAACATGGGCAGTTATGCATCTCAACTTTCCCGGGAGCAACGCTGGATGATTGTAAAATATGTAAGAACATTACAAGGTGTTGGCGGGCCAGCTCCTGCGGGGGGTGATAGCACAGCAGCAAAAGCAGTAGACAGCACTTCGGTTGTCAAAAAGTAAAATTTAAGAAGCACACAAAAGAATACAATAATTATACAATAGTTGAGGAAGTCCTAAAAGACGGCTCATCACCCATAAATATCTTTAGATGGAACATCGTTTTGAATTACCGGCGAATTACAAAAAATGGACGTGGGGTCTTATTATAGCCGGGCTTATTGCCCTGTTGTATGGGTTGATCATGTTTCATCCGTTTGCACATGCCGGTCATGGAGAGAATGTAAATAGCACCCGTTTCTGGGCAGTATTGTTACAAAACAGTACATACTGGCTGTTAACAGTTAACGCAGCCATGTTTTTTCTTTGTGTCACAACTTTGGCCATGGGTGGTTGGCAAATTGCCTTTCGCAGGGTTCCTGAAGCCATCTCAAGCGTAGTACCAGTTTTGGGAATTATCACTTTTGTGATTTTGCTTGCAATAATTTTTGGCCACCGCACAGATATTTACCATTGGTTAGATACGGAGGCAGTAGCCAACGATAAAATTCTGAATGGCAAAAAAGGCTTTTTGAATCCCGTTTTTTTTGTAGTAGCCTCTGGGGTAAGTATTGGGCTTTGGTGGTTGTTAGGCAAGAAAATGAGAACCCTGAGTTTACAAACAGACGAAGGGCCGATGGATTATGATACCAGTAAAAAATGGATTTGGAAGAATACGATCTGGGGCTCTTTGTTTACAGTAGTATTTGGTCTTACCGTAGCTTCTACCATGCCATGGTTGTGGTTGATGAGTGTAGATCCTCATTGGTATAGCACCATGTACAGTTGGTATACATTTGCCAGTACGTTCGTATCTGGTTTGTCGCTCATTGCTCTTTTCGTTATCTATTTAAAGAATCAGGGAAAATTAGAATATGTTACTGACGAGCATATTCATGATCTCGGAAAGTTCATGTTTGCCTTTTCTGTTTTCTGGACGTATTTGTGGTTTTCGCAATACATGCTTATCTGGTACAGTAACCAACCCGAAGAAACCAGATATTTCGTAGATAGGATAGGCACTGCCACCGAACCTGGCGCTTACAAAGGAATATTTTTCTTTAACCTTGTTGTCAATTTTTTGTGCCCGTTGTTGATACTAATGAAAAAAGGTACTAAGCGCAACTGGACGGTGGTGACATTCACGGCAGTGCTCATCATATTGGGCCATTGGGTAGATTTTTATCAAATGATTATGCCCGGCACTTTGGGAGAAAATTACACGCTTTCATTGTTTGAGTTTGGAATTGCTGCTCTGTTTGTAGGCATCATCATGTGGTCTACCGGGCGCTACCTCAGCAAGCATTCTTTGCTGCCCAAAAATCATCCTTTCCTTAAAGAAAGTATGATACACCACACATGATTTTTATTAAACAAAGTTCTTAAAAACGGTTCTTTACAAGTAATTTTGAACATTAATTTAAGCATACTGTATAACTAAATGAAAATGCGGCCTACCTCTTGTAAAAGAGGCTCGGGAAGACTCTAAAAAATAAATCTGATGAAGGAAATATTTCTGATAGCAATTACCATAATGATCTTCGTAATCATATTCCAGATTTCGAAGGCCAGTGAGTATGTAAGTGTGCTAAAGGGAGAAGAAAAATCCCGAAAACAAAATAATAAGATCAATGCATTTATGCTGGTGGCTTTCCTTGTGCTGGGGCTGATTGGTGTTTGGTATTGCAATGAGTTGTTTTATGGCAAAACACTTTTTCCACAAGGGTCTGGCTCCGTGGAAGGTGAAGAAGTAGATTGGATGCTAAAGGTTACTATTGGCATCACAGGCGTAGTGTTTGTTATTACACAGGTATTGTTGTTCTGGTTTTCTTATAGGTATCAGGAAACAGACAACCGAAAAGCAACCTTCTTTGCACACAACACAAAGCTTGAGTTGATATGGACGACTGTTCCGGCGATTTTTTTAACCGGCTTAGTTGTTTTTGGGTTGAAGTTTTGGTTTAAAATTACAGGCGATCCACCTCAAAATCATCATGTAGTTGAGATTACCGGTCAACAATTTAACTGGAGCATGCGTTATCCTGGAAAAGATGGAGTACTGGGAAAGAAGAATTATAAGCTCTACAATAAACCCACCGGTAACTCGCTTGGGGTAGATTTTGAAGATGAGAAAAGCTGGGATGATTTGAAAACAACAGAAATTCACCTCCCCGTAGGAATACCAGTTAAGTTAGTGATTAATGCCATGGATGTGATTCACAATGTGGGCTTACCGCATTTCAGGTTAAAAATGGATGCTGTTCCCGGCATTCCAACTACACAATGGTTTACACCACAATACACCACTGTAGAAATGAGGAAACGCACAGGTAATCCTAACTTTACGTATGAGATAAGCTGTGATCAGATTTGTGGTAAAGGTCACTTTAGTATGCGGGGTGTTATAGTAGTAGAGAGTGAAGGAGAATACAAGGCCTGGTTGGCCTCACAAACGCCGGATTATTACACCCTTTTTCCAGATAAGAACCCGATGAAGGCCTTGGATTCAAGTGCAACATCGAAGCCATTGGCAAAAGTTGGGTTGTAAGAGTGGGTAACAATTAGAAATTACTTTTAGAAAAAAATAAGATTATGAGTAGCGAAGCTATTTTACAGAGTCCAGGTCTACAGGTTCCTCACGACACGCATCAGGAACATCATCACCATGAGACATTTATTACAAAATATGTTTTTAGTCAGGATCATAAAATGATTGCCAAGCAATTCCTGATAACAGGAATGATCTGGGCAATCATCGGGGGTTTATTTTCTGTAGTCTTTAGATTACAGTTAGGCTATCCTGATCAAACTTTTCCGTGGCTGGAAGATTTTCTGGGTCATTGGGCCAAGGGGGGTAAAATTCAACCCGAATTTTATTATGCATTGGTAACCATGCACGGTACCGTGTTGGTATTCTTTGTACTAACTGCGGGACTAAGCGGGACTTTTGCCAACTTCTTAATTCCCTTGCAGATAGGCGCCAGAGACATGGCTTCACCTTTGTTGAACATGTTAAGTTACTGGTTCTTTTTCCTTGCTTCTGTAATAATGATTTCTTCTCTGTTTGTACAAACAGGGCCAGCAAGCGGTGGCTGGACGGTTTATCCACCCCTGAGCGCTTTGGGCGAAGCATCAACTGGAAGTAAAATTGGTATGGATCTTTGGTTGGTGAGTATGGCTATGTTTATTGTTTCTTCTCTATTGGGTGGGTTAAATTACATCACTACTATTTTAAATATGCGTACAAAGGGTATGAGTATGACTCGTATGCCATTAACCATGTGGGCATTATTCTTTACAGCGGTGTTAGGTGTATTGTCTTTCCCTGTATTACTTTCTGGTGCTATATTATTGTTGTTCGATCGTAACCTTGGCACGAGCTTCTTCCTGAGCGATATTGTTGTGGCCGGAAAGATAATGCCTAATGAAGGTGGTAGTGCCATTTTATTCCAGCATTTGTTCTGGTTCCTTGGTCATCCGGAAGTGTATATCATTTTGCTACCGGCCATGGGAATTGCCTCAGAAATTTTGAGTGTCAACAGTCGTAAACCAATTTTCGGTTACATGGCTATGGTGGGTTCTTTGTTCGCTATTTGTATACTCGCCTTCCTGGTATGGGCGCATCATATGTTTGTAACGGGTCTTAACCCTTTCTTAGGAGCAGTATTCGTATTGCTTACTTTGCTCATTGCAGTGCCATCAGCAATTAAAGTTTTTAACTGGCTGACGACTTTATGGAAAGGAAACATCCGTTTCACACCGGGTATGTTGTTTGCCATCGGTTTTGTAAGTATGTTTATCAGCGGTGGTTTAACCGGTATTTTCTTAGGTAATTCTGCTTTGGATATTCACTTGCACGATACTTATTTCGTAATTGCACATTTCCATATTGTAATGGGAGTAGCTTCCTTTATGGGAATGTTTGCAGGTGTGTACCACTGGTTTCCTAAAATGTATGGTCGCTTCTTAAACAACACCCTGGCTTACATCCATTTTTGGATAACCCTAATTGGGGCTTACCTTATTTTCTGGCCAATGCATTACCAGGGTCTTGCAGGTATGCCACGCCGTTATTATGATTTTTCAAACTGGGAGTCTTTCAAACAATTCGGTGGTCTCAACGAATTTATAAGTCTGGTTGCCATGATCGTCTTTGCAGCCCAACTTTTATTTGTATTTAATTTCTTCTACTCTATTTTTAAAGGAAGAAAAGTGACAGAAAAAAATCCATGGCAGGCTAATACACTTGAGTGGACAACACCTATTCGTCCCGGTCACGGTAACTGGCCTGGAGAAATCCCTGAAGTGCATCGTTGGGCTTATGATTATGCTAAAGATGGTAAAGAGGGTCAGGATTTCATTCCTCAAAATGTGCCAGTTGGAGCCGAAGAGGAGAAGCATTAACGGGCTTGGAATAAGTGGTGAATTTGTTGAGCTACGATTGATAAAATGTCATGAAGGCGAATGTTGAATAAATATAGAAGTGCTTGGCTACAAATGTTGACTAAAAATTAAAAATTCGGCCTCACTCTCTTTGGGAGAGGGAATGAGGGAGAGGCTATGCAGGAAAAAAATACCATATCCAATTCAACATCGTTTGCATTGGCAAGTAAAGCAAAGGATTATTTTTTGCTGATCAAGTTCACGCTGAGTTTTATGGTGGTGTTCAGTACAGTAATAAGTTACCTGCTGGCACCTAACATAACCTTTAATATTACCAAAGTTCTTTTACTTTTTGCGGGAGGCATGTTAGTAACAGGTGCAGCCAATGCCATTAACCAGATACTGGAGAAAGATACGGATGCGCTTATGAATCGTACGGCTAAGCGACCCATTGCCAGTGGAAGGATGAGTGTGAATGAAGGGTGGCTTTTTGTAGTTTTTGCTGCTGTATTGGGTTGCGGCATCATGTACAGTTTTAGTATGGAGGCTGCCTTGCTAAGTTTATTTAGTTTGCTGCTTTACGGGTTTGTATACACGCCTTTAAAAAAAGTAAACTCGATTGCGGTGCTCATGGGCGCTATACCGGGCGCTTTACCTTGCCTTATTGGCTGGGTGGCAAGTTTTGAAGATGGTTTTCCGAAAAATTGGACCGGGGGCTGGATTCTTTTTGCCATACAATTTCTCTGGCAGTTTCCCCATTTTTGGGCAATTGCCTGGGTGGCTCATAAAGATTACAGTGCTGCAGGATTCAAACTTTTACCGAGTGATAAAGGACCAACAAAGTTTACCGCTTTGCAAACAATCATGTACAGCAGCATGATGATTCCCGTGGGTGTGTTGCCGTACTATTATCACATGAGTGGCATTACAAGTATGTGGATTTGTTTTGGATGTAACTTGTTTATGGTTTTTGTGAGCATCCAGCTGTTTCGCAAAATGGACGTGGCATCAGCAAAGAAGGTAATGTTCAGTTCTTACTTTTACCTGATGATCGTATTCTTTAGCTTGTATGCAGATAAAGTGAGGGTGTAGAGATGCATGGCTGAAGGTGAAAAGTGAAATATTTTAAAGCCGTTAAGGTAGGCGAAATCAAATAAATTAAAAGCCCTTTGGGTAGAGGAAATGAATGCCGTGGCAATAGCACCAAAAAATAAATTACATCCTCACAAGTTTACCTTGTGGGTAGCAATAGGAAGCATCCTAATGATGTTTGCAGGACTTACGAGTGCCTATGTGGTAAAGAGAAACCAGGCAAATTGGACAAGCTTTGAATGGCCGGCCATGTTTTGGTATAGTACAGTGGCGATTGTAATTAGTAGTATCACACTGTATCTTTCGCTAAAGGCTTTCAAACAAAGGGACATGAGCCGGTACCGAATGATGATGTTAGCTACTCTCGCACTTGGATTGCTCTTCATAGCGCTCCAAGTAATAGGTTTTAGCCAGCTGTGGGCATCTGGTTTAACCTTGCAGGCCAATGTAGCCTACTCGTTTTTATATGTAATTGTAGGGCTTCATGCCCTACACGTTATTGGAGGTTTAATAACCCTTGTCGTAATGTCTCTAAAGGCATTTAGTCAAAAGGTTAGAAATTATAGTTCGTTGCCGGTGGAACTGATTAGTACCTACTGGCATTTTGTAGGAATATTATGGCTTTACCTGCTGGCTTTTTTATTGATGATCCGATAGATAATAGATAATACGGATTAGGACAAAGGGAATAAAGGAACACTATTTAGCTGCCATCAACGAACACATTTTAAAAGTAATTAGAATTAAATATTTATGTCAACAACAGCAATTCCTACAGGTACAAAATGGTGGAGTGGCGGCAGGAGCCCCTTTAACGCCAGTTACGGAAAAGTAATGATGTGGTATTTTTTAATGAGTGACGCCTTTACTTTTGGTGCATTCCTTATTAGCTATGGTACCATCCGCTTTAGTGTCAATCACTGGGCCGATCCCAATCATGTGTTCAATGCGTTTCCTTTTGCCGGCCATGCCAATTTACCCCTGGCATTTGTAAGTTTGATGACGTTCATTTTAATCTTTAGCTCTGTAACAATGGTATTGGCGGTGCATGAAGGGCACAAGATGAATCGTAAAGGAGTTGAAAAATATATGATTTTAACGATCCTCGGTGGTATAGCGTTTTTGTCTTGCCAGGCTTGGGAGTGGACACATTTAATAACCGGAGATCATGCTGTATTGGTAAATGGGCAAATTGAACATTGGGGCACGTCCATGGCGAAAAACCCCTGGGGCACAGAGGTGATGCACAACGGTCAATTAGTATCTACACCCGGACCTATTGCCTTTGGGGGATACTTTTTTGGCATCACCGGGTTCCATGGTTTTCACGTACTAAGTGGTGTGGTTATCAACATCATCATGTACTTAAAAACAAAGTTGGGTCATTTTGATCAGCGTGGACACTATGAGATGATTGAAAAAGCTGGTCTCTACTGGCACTTTGTGGATCTGGTGTGGGTATTTGTGTTTTTGTGTTTCTATCTAGTATAACCCAATTGAAAATATTTTAAACAACGAGTATGTCTGCACAATCAACAAATACGGAAGTTACTTTTCACGCTGAACACACTGATGGAACTAAAAGAATATGGAAGATATTCTGGGTGTTGTCTGGCCTGACTATTATTGAATTGGCCTTGGGCTATTTCCTGTACGCAACTCATGGCAATCTTGGCTACCCAGCTGTGCTGAGCACCAAAATTGTGATTGGTATTCTCACACTTGCCAAAGCGTACTACATTGTCTCCGTTTTTATGCACCTTGGCGATGAGGTTAGAAATCTTATTATGACCATTGTGGTGCCATTGGTTTTATTTGTCTGGTTTATTATTGCATTTTTGGCGGATGGCAACAGCTGGAAAACACTTAGGAACACTACAGCCGGAAGCAGGGAGAGTACAGAGCAAGTGGCACCTGCAGCAGTGGAGCAAGGAGAAAAGAAATAGAAATGATTTATGAGCATAGTAGAGAGCCATCATTCCAGAAGCCGGGTGATGGCTTTTTTAATATTGATATCGAGTGTAAGAAATGAATATTTGGTGACCATTGGCATTGATCATTAACCGAAGTTTGCAAAAACATTTTAAAGGTATAAACCCAAAATTATTTTGAAGATAAGAGGCATTGTCACGCTCCTGTTGGTACTGTTAGTGCCACTTGCAGGCTATTATGTAGTAAAGTATTATAGCAAAGATGCGGTGCATATGCCCCGCCATTATTTTCAGGACAGTGTAGGAACAATAGAACGTCATGGAGAGACTGTGCCAGATACAATTTGGCATCAGGTAAAGAATTTTAGGTTCACTAACCAAATGGGTAAAGAAGTAAGCCTGGACGATGCCAAAGGGAAGGTGCTTGTGATCAACTTCTTCTTTACTCGGTGCCCAACCATTTGTCCGGGCCTCACAAGAAATATGAAAAAACTGCAGGAATCTTTTGTGAAGAATCCTGAGATCGTACAATTCATTTCATTTTCTGTAGATCCTGAATATGATAGTGTCTCCCGGTTAAGAAAGTATGCAGACAAGTTCGGCGTCAATCACGACAACTGGTGGTTTGCTACTGGTAATAAGAAAGCTATTTACGATTTTGCTATCCAGGAAATAAAAGCAAACATTGCAGATGTAAACGTTGACACAGCCTTCGTTCATACAGAAAATTTCTTTCTGCTTGATTCAAACAGGGTACTAAGAGGTTGGTACGATGGGTTTGATACAGTCAAACTCGCCCAACTTGCCGGCGACATTCCAACGCTGATGCTGGAAAGAGATAGAAAAAGTCCTTCTATATTCAGAGAGTTCATTCCTATTCTGCCGTTAATTTTTGCCGGAATAGCTATGGTGATACTTGTTACAATTTTTCTTAGCAGAAACAGGAAAAAATTTTAAAACTATGCTACAACCAGCTTTGCAGAAAAATGATCAGAAAGCTAAAACGCTCATCATTATTGTTTCGGTAATTGTGTTCGCCGCGGTAACCGTGTTGGGAAGATACAACCTGGCCGGGAAAGTAGATTTCCCTTTTGACGTTCACATTTTTGCCAGCATCAATGCATTGATCAATGCTGCAGTAGCAGTACTATTGATAGCTGGGTTGGTAGTGGTGCGCAATAGAAACTTTGAGGTACATAAGAAAATTATGCTCTTTACAATCGGGCTATCTGTGTTGTTTCTGCTTTCTTATATCTGTCACCATCTTTTTGCCGGAGAAACCAGTTTTGGCGGTACAGGTAATTTGCGCACTTTGTACTTTTTAATTCTCTTTACGCATATTCCGCTTGCAGGGTTGGTACTTCCATTTATTTTGTGGGCGGCCTACCGGGCATTAACTGGCGAATATGAAAAGCATAAAAAATTGGTGAGAATTGTATGGCCTGTATGGTTGTATGTAGCCATTACCGGTGTAATTGTTTACTGGATGATAGAACCCTATTATTCCTGATATGCCGCAACAACCCATTACTAATGTGAGGGCCTTATCTGTTTTACATTTTTCTCTTTTCATAGGTCAGCTCATGTTTGCAGGTATCGCCGCATACCTTATTTATTCAAAGAGTTTTAAGCCAGTGTTTGCAAACCAAGAAAAGGTGACCATGATTGGTGGCGGGGTAATTGGTATGTCCCTGGCTTTAGTAATCGCTGCCTTTGGATTGTTCAAAAAAAGGGTAGAGAAAATTAGACTCAACGGAGATGTCATACCAGAAAAGCTAAATGCTTACAGAGCAAGTTCTGTCATACGCTGGGCACTACTTGAAGTACCAACCATCTTAACCATTATTGCTTTTTTGCTAACGGGGAATAAATTCCTATTGATTGTTGTAGCGGCTACATTGCTGCTGTTTTATTTTACCAAACCCGGCAACTCTAAAGTGGCGAATGATCTCGGCATCAACGAAGAAGAAGTTAATTAAAATTCCCTTCCTATTCTTTAGCGGGCTCCACGTTTATTCGGTTTTTGCCAATGTGCGTGATATGCACTTTTAATAAGTCTCCTTTCTGCAGCCCCTTTGCAAGGGTATCCACCGCTTCATTTTTCCCTAGTGGAATTTTGGATTTCAATTTATCCCCTGCCAGCTCCACGTAAATACCATGCGCATTTATTTCAGTAATGACTGCTTCAATAGGAGTCTTGGTTTTAAAATGTTTTACGATGGTATGAAATTCGGGTACATATTCATTGTTGAGCAGTGATGCAAATATCTTGTCTTTCTTATCCAGGTTTTCTAGACTGAATGTAACCGGTTCGTTTAAATCATCTTCTGCAGGTATAATTTGCCAGGGAGCAAAACTTATAGGGAAGAAAAGGTAGCTATCTATTTCTTTTACAAAATATTGATCATCGGCAGCCTTTAAATAACCAGTAAACTTATTACTGATCATGGCCTGGTTTATCAAAACATCCAGGGCATTGTTGTATAAAAAACTAATGTTGGAAGCCACCATCTTGTCTCCCCGATCTGTAAGTTTAATGGTAAAACTTACCACATCACCCATCAAAAAATGATGCGTTTTTTTTATAATTTTCTTTTGCTTCAGTTCTTTTTGAATTTTTTCATCAATATTTCCTTTCACCGTTTTCTTCTTGCCGTTTTGCTCGTACTCAATCATGGCGTATTTCTTTTCATGATTTATAAAAGCTATTTTACCCAATAGGTCTGTCTTACTCATCGTATCTTTTTTTGAAGGGTGTTCATTTAAATGCCTAGTTCTATCATTGGATCCCAAAATTTAGTTTTAAAATCTACCACCGTTTCTGCTTCCACAAATATGCCTTCTTTTTTTAGCAATTCTTCCATTAATGTTGGCGTGGCAAAATGATGCTTGCCGGTAAGCATGCCATTTCTGTTCACCACTCGCTGGGCGGGTACATTGGGAAGGGCGGTGTGTGCGGCATTCATAGCCCAGCCTACCATTCTTGCAGAAAGTTTCGTGCCCAGGAAGGCTGCAATGGCACCATACGAAGTAACCCTGCCTTTGGGTATCTGGCGCACAACGTCATACACATCTGCAAAAAAACTGTATTCTTTGGCAGGTATTTGTGCAGTTTCTAATTTCCTTGCGGGCTTTGTTTTCTTCTCACTCATGATGCGAAAAGGTACAATAAAATCTGCTTTTATCTGCTCTCGTGGGAGTTGTCCTGGCCATCTTGCTTATTGGGGAGGTGCGATCTAAGTTCGCTGCGTGTGGGTTCCGGTACAGCATCGTAATGGTAAGGGCAGTGTTTGCAGCCATTGCCACAGCAGTAACCCTTTTTTAAATGAAACTTTTCAGTAAGTACAATATAGCCCTGGCTGTTGTAATAATAGTCTTCATTTTCCACCAGGTTTTCCATGTTATTTCAATGTTTGATGTTCGGTTTTTTTTAATTCTTGTTGCAATTGTTCGTCGAATGCAGGTATTTCTCCTGCCAGTTTAAAATGTAGGTAATGTATTTTTTTACTCTGTGCTATATCTAAACCTTCGTAATGAGTTTTAATATCGAGTTCCGGCTTGTGAGCAGAAGCATACACATCTTCGAGATGTTCAACAAGAAAAAGTCCGTAGAGTTCAATAACTCTTTTAGTAAAATGGAATAAAGCAGGAGAATCTGTTTTCAAATGTATGCTGCCTCCTGGCTGTAATATCTTTTGGTAGAGGCGTAAAAACCTGGGATGCGTTAGTCTTCGCTTCGCAGTAGATGTTCGAAGCTGTGGATCTGGAAAGGTGATCCAGATTTCGCTAACTTCTGCCGGCGCAAAATAATCTGCCAGCATTTCTATTTGAGTTCGCAGAAAGCCGGCGTTGTTCAATCCTTTTTCATGGGCTTGCTTGGCGCCGATGTACATGCGGTTACCCTTTACATCTACACCAATAAAATTTTGTGCAGCATTCATACTGGCTAGTTCTACCGTATACTCTCCCCTTCCGCAAGCCAACTCTAGCACAATCGGCCGATCATTTTTAAAAAAATTTCTCCAGTTACCCTGCATCTCTTTTGGGTACTCCATCACGTTAGGAAAAGTTTTTAACTGGGCAAACCGAAGTAATTTTTTTTGAGCCATGGCTGCAAATATAGAAAATTGTTGAGTGTGTATTTCTACCTGTTTGCATGTTCTGTTTTCATTGCGGTCAGCACCAGGAAGTCAAACTCCTAACCGGGAAAGCAGGTCTGCTGATATAGTATAAAAAAAGAATTTGCAAGAGGACCGTTTACTCTTCGAAGCTTTCAAAATTGCGAAGAGTTTAAGTCGCTTAATTGGCTTTATTGTACATTGGGCCATACCCGTAGAGGCGGTAAATACAGCGGAGTTCCACGACATTTGTCTGCAGGGTATCGCAGTCCGTAAACCTAATATCGGCCTCTTTTAATCTTGTTCTTATTGCCTGAAATTCAGTATTACTGAAGTTTATATAAAGGGGGGACTTTCTTGCTTTTAGTTGAGTCATATCCGACCTGATGAGCTGTGTTTTAATTCTGTTGCCAGCAAAGTTTGGTATAGCAATGAGTGCGCTATTTGCAAGAAAGATGAGCACTGTACCCATTGCTAAAACCTTTTTGAATTTAAGCCCATTGATCTGTGCTGTAAAGAGAGAGAAGGCAACCAGTACTACAGGAAAAAGGAAAAATTGCGGGGTGTACCTTGCCCACCATGCAAGTGGTATAGTTAACACGGATAGTAATATAGATATTGCCAAAATCAATGCCATAAACTTGTATTTTTTTTCCATCTGACCGAGGTTCAAGAGAAAAGTGAACAGGGATAATAGTAAAGCCAATAAGAATAGTGGCCCCAGGCCAGCCATTCTTACATCGGTACCCGCAAAGGCACGGATGTCTTTTTTAGAAATTGAAAATGGATTTTTCCAATTGATGGTTTCCGCTTTAATGTTATTGATGGTTTCTGAACCTAGCGAGATTAAAAATTTGCTCAGGTAACTTCTTCCCCTCAACACCAAAGGTTCATTTTGCTCGAGCACAGCATATTGCTCCTTAATATTGATAGGATAAAAAAGGTGGTTATGATTTATGAGATTTGAAACATGCGGATTAAACCCAAATACAAAAAAAGATGTGAGAGCTATACTGCCTATCCAAAAGTATTTTTTAAAGATAATTTTTGGGTCTTCCTTTTTCCACCACCAATAAAGCGAAAAAATGCCGATGATGACCCCTGACATGACAAGGCCTGAAAACTTTAAATTAGTTGCTATAAGGATCGCCCCACCCAACACAAGCCAGTTCCATTTTGAAGTAGCATTCTGTTGTAACTCCATATTTAATAATGACAGTATGATCAGGGAAAACATTCCGGAAATGATACCATCTATGTAGTCTGAAAGGAGTTGAGAAATGGTTACCGGGTTCAGGGAGAAAAGCAGGGATATGAAAATTGTATAAAAAAATTGCTTCCTGAACAGCGAAGAGAACACATAATAGGCGTAGAAAAAAACACAGAATGCAGTTATGAAGTTGATCAGTTTTGCCGATTCTATGAGTCCGGAAGTTTTGTAGATACAGGCTCCAATTATCCAGGCACACTTAGGGTAGTGAAGGATCCACATATAATTCAACTTATCGTATTGATTGATTTTATAAGCATGTTGGTAAACCGGGTTCCAGCCATCAGCAAGTTTGATAATTGCTGGCTGGTGGTACCAAAGGCCATCGTACGAAGTATCCAAAATGCTGATGCAAATAAAATAAGCGATTGCCAGCAGGCACTTAAGTACAATTAAATGAATAAGCGTATTCCCTAGCGTTCTGGAATCCTTTGCCATATAAATGAACAATGCACTGCTAAAAAGTATCGATAGGGGAAAATAAACGAAGCAGATGGGTTGCCCGGCAAAAAGGCCCATTGTAGCCAACAAATAGGGGAAAAGTAACAAGGAAAAAAAATAGGCAGCATAGCCTAAAGACAATTCTGGATTAAATGTTTCATCATTAAAAAAGTTCATAGAGGAGATTTTTCCTAATAGCTAGCGCAGCTTCTGTTTAGGGATCCGGTTTGGTGATTTAAAGACTGTTACAAAGTAGAAAAAATAATCTCTTCTTTTATTATTTGGGGGAAGTTTAAAATAACGCTAAGCCAGATAATGTTTGGGTTTTGACACCGTTCTGGTCGATGAACAAAGAGACCCTCTCTTTTTAACCAACACATTACTAGGTTTTAGGGGAAGAGGTTGAATAAGCCGCGGCGGACAATAAAAATTGGCCTGTAATAAAAAAAGCCTCCGTTTTCAACGAAGGCTTTAAAGTGCTGTAGGGGAAGGGTTCGAACCTTCACGAGGCAGTTAGCTGTAGTACAAAGTTCGGT
>JBKJKD010000286.1:0-9113 GCA_046597635.1 Ferruginibacter sp.
CCTGTGTTATTTGCCACAGTAAAAGGTTCGGAAAAACGCAAATACAAGGGGTTAATTTTTAAGAAATGCCGCATTTAAAGATCAACACCGTACTTATTGAGGCAAGATATAGTGTTAAATAAATTATTTCTATATTCAAAAAGCTTCGTAATATTGCAAAGGAATCGGTTGGGGCGCATATCCCATATCTCTTGCTTCAATAGTACAACCTCTTCCATCAGCATCATTTTACAACTTCAATTTATTTTAACGGTACAATTACAGCGGCCTTTTAGAACAACGCACCTCTCAATACTTTATGTACGATATATCACAATTGAACGACTTGCTCGTTCCCGAACTGCATGATGTGGCAGAGCAGTTAAACATACCAGACTCAAACAAGATGAATAAACAAGAATTGGTTTCTACCATTCTTGCTAAACAAAACAATATGGCAGCAGACAATAAAATCCCCGAAGGCGAAAAACCCAAACGCAAACGTATTGCAAAAACCGATGCAGCTGAAGATGCTGCCCCCGCCCGACAGGATGAGCTATTTAAGAAAGATGCAGCCCCTTCTGTAAAAAAGGCAGCGCCAGAAAGGAAGCCGGTAAAAAAACAGAAAGTGGAACCAACGCCTTTAGATCAGGAGGAAGAGGAAGAAGATCTGCAACCTATTACGAGCGAGCAAAGCACTATACCAGCTGCAATAGCCCAGATGCTTGCTGCAGAAGACGAGGTACAACAGCCGGAAGTGGATATGGAAGAAGAAGAAGAGGAGCAAGAGCGCACAAAGCCGGCTAACACACGCAACTTTCAGCCTAAGACTCAACCCGTTTTTAACATTGAGTTTGATGGTGTGGTGCCAGGTGAAGGTGTGTTAGAAATGATGCCAGACGGTTATGGCTTCCTTCGTAGCAGCGATTATAACTACCTCTCCTCTCCGGATGATATTTATGTTTCCCCCTCCCAAATAAAATTATTTGGATTAAAAACAGGCGATACTGTTTTTGGATCTGTTCGCCCTCCAAAAGAAGGTGAGAAGTATTTTGCCCTTCTGAAGGTTACGACCATTAACGGCAAGAGCCCGGAGGAAGTAAGAGACCGTGTACCCTTCGACTACCTTACCCCTTTGTTTCCATACGAAAAAATGAACCTGACTACCAAGTCGGATAATTACAGTACCCGCATCATGGACTTGTTTACCCCAATCGGTAAAGGCCAGCGTGGATTGATAGTGGCGCAACCAAAGACAGGTAAAACCATGTTGCTAAAAGAACTGGCCAATGCCATCGCCGAAAATCACCCGGAGTGTTACCTGATGATTGTACTGGTAGATGAAAGGCCGGAAGAGGTTACCGATATGGAACGCAGTGTAAAAGCAGAAGTAATCGCTTCTACATTTGATGAGCCGGCAGAAAAGCACGTAAAGGTTTCAACCATCGCATTGCAAAAGGCAAAACGCCTGGTAGAATGTGGTCATGATGTTGTGATCTTGCTTGACTCTATTACCCGTTTGGCAAGAGCGCATAACACTGTAGCTCCCAGCAGCGGTAAAGTACTAAGTGGTGGTGTAGAAGCCAACGCTATGCAAAAGCCAAAGCAGTTTTTTGGTGCTGCCCGCAAAATTGAAAATGGCGGATCGTTAACCATCATTGCTACTGCTTTGGTAGACACTGGTAGCAAAATGGATGAAGTAATTTTTGAAGAGTTTAAGGGTACCGGTAACATGGAGTTGCAGTTAGAACGCAAACTATCTAATCGCAGAATTTATCCTGCTATCGATATCGTGGCATCAAGTACACGGAGAGACGATTTGTTGCTGGACAAAGATACCTTCCAGCGTATGTGGGTATTGCGTAAGCACATGGCAGATATGAACCCCGAAGAAGCTATCAACACATTGTTGAAAAACATGAAAGGAACTAAAAACAACGCAGAGTTTTTAACCAGTATGAACGGTTAAATTGTTTCATAAATAACTATCAGGCTGCCGGTTTTTTCGGCAGCCTTTTTTTGTCTTTTGGTAAGGAAAACATTTTATAATCACCGTTGTTACTGCAGGCAGGTGGCCTCGGTTTATTACGTAAATTAGCTACTTTAAGAACTATGCCAATAAAGAGAATACCTGTAGAAGAGTTTCTGGTCCTTAGCCAGGAGTTACCAATATTTGATGTGCGCAGCCCGGGAGAATTTGTGCATGCACAAATGCCCGGCGCTTACTCCTTGCCTTTGTTTAGCGATGAAGAGCGAAAAGTGGTAGGCACTGCATATAAACAGCAAGGCAAACAAAAAGCGATCAAATTTGGGCTCGACTATTTTGGAGTGAAAATGCGTGCCATGGTGGAGGAGGTGGAACGAATAGTTGGCAGTAGACAGTTGACAGAAGATAGCAAGAAGTTGGCCGTTGGCAGTGAACAGGTGGCAGGTGAGGAATTGGGATTTGGAGGCCAACAAGGATCTGACCATTCTAATAAGAAGACGCTCATACAGGATAGCGAACGGACAACCCCCAACACCAAGCTGCTGGTGCATTGCTGGCGGGGTGGCATGCGCAGTGGAGCTGTGGCATGGCTGCTGGATTTGTATGGCTTTGAAGTGTATACCCTGGCGGGTGGTTACAAGGCCTATCGCAACTGGGTACTTTCGCACTTCGAAAAAGACTATGATTTTAAAATATTAGGCGGCTATACCGGCAGCGGAAAAACGACCATCCTGCAACAGTTGGCGCCGCAAGGGCAAACCGTAGTTGATTTGGAAAAACTTGCAAATCACAAAGGGTCAGCTTTTGGAGGTATTGGCCAGGGAGATCAACCCTCGCAGGAAATGTTTGAGAACATGCTGGCAACAGAACTGCACAAAAAAGAAAAAGAAACCATCTGGCTCGAAGATGAAAGCCAGCGCATAGGAAGGTTACATATCCCACATTTACTTTGGGAAACCATGCGCAGCAAACCCATTTATTTTGTGGACATCCCTTTTGAGGAAAGGTTGATCTACATTGTAAAAGAGTATGGCGTTTGCCCTAAAGATCATCTTGCCTCGTCTATAGAGCGTATACAAAAACGCCTTGGCCCACTGGAAACCAAAACTGCTCTCGAACATTTAAAGCAGGACGATATAGAAGGTTGTTTCCGCATCTTGTTGCATTATTACGACAAGCATTATGGTAAAGCATTGCAAAACCGGGAAAATATTGACAGCTTATTAAATAAAATACCCTCCCCGACCGTTGATAGCTTAGTCAATGCAGAAAAACTAGTCGCATGCAATTTTACAGATATGTAATCACGCTTTTATTTGTTTTCCCTCTTACTGGTTTTGCCCAGGATATTACAGGCTTGTGGAAGGGTACGCTGTATAACGATACCACCCGGCAATTTTACAAATACGAAATAGGCATCAGCAAAGAAAAAGATAAGTACACCGGCTTTTCGCACACCTGGTTTATTTTAGATGACAAGCAATATTTTGGGGTAAAAAAAGTAAAAATTAAAGTAGCTGCTGATGGAAAAATTATTGTGGAAGACGATGGCTTGATTTCTAATAATTATCCCGTGCAACCCAATAAAAATGTGCGGCAGTTAAATGTGCTAACGCTTGATGCCAATGCAGAAGTAATGACGCTAACCGGCCCCTTTAGCACCAATAGAACAAAGGAGTACCACCCGCTTACGGGCTCTGTAAATCTGCAACGAAAAAATGACTTTTGGCAGTCGGCCCTTGTGCCGCATTTGCAGGAATTGGGTAAAGAACAGGAATTGTCTTTTGTAAAAGAAGAAACCGAAACCCTTGCCCGAATTGCTGCTGATCAAAAAAGTACAACACAGCAACTAAAAGAAAGCGATGCATTGGCTGCCAAAGAAAATACCCGGGCCGAGTTGGCCAAACAGCAAACCTTGCAGCAAGAACAGGCCAAACAAAAAAGGGAATTAGAACTGCAGGCTAAGCAGGAAGCAGCCGGCCTTGCAGCCGCAGAAAAAAAACGTTTAAAAGAGGAAGCGTCTAAACTGGAAACCGATCGCAAAAAACAGGTAGAAAGGGATGAGGAAATGAAGCGAATTGCAAAACTCGAAGCCGACATAAAAGCTAGGGAAGAAAAAGAAAAACAGCAAGCCGACATTGTTTTGAAAGAAACCCTTCAAAAAGAGGTAGAAGCCAAAGAAAAGGCGAAGAAAGAATTGGCCAGAAAAGAAGCTGAGGCAAAAACGGAAGCTGAAAAAGAAAAGGCAAGACAGGAATTTGTAAAGCAGCAACAAACCCGGGTGCAGGAAGTAGCAAAAGAAAGTGCCCTAAAACTTCAACTAAAACAACAGCAGGAAGCCAGGATAAAGGAAGAAAAAGTACAGGTAGAAATTGCTAAGAAAGAGCAAGGCGCTAAAGATAAAGCTGCCAAAGAAGCTTTGCTAGCAAAGCAAACAACGAAAGCGTCCATTGCTGAGACCATGGTAAAAAATATCCCTAAAGAAAATGCTGTAAACAATGCGCAGCCTGCAGCAAATGTGGCTAACCGCACAACTGTGCTACAGCAAACCGTCAACTTTACTTCGGATAGTTTGCTCTTATCCTTGTACGACAATGGCGAAGTAGATGGCGACACCGTTAGTGTACTGATGAACGGACAGTTGATACTTGGCAAGCAAGGGCTGAGTACAACAGCCATCAAAAAAGTAATTTATATTCCTGCTGGTACTGACGAAGTAGAATTAGTTATGTATGCAGAAAGTCTTGGCTCCATACCGCCAAATACTGGCCTGCTGGTGGTAAGAGATGGAAAAAATTTATACGAGGTACGTTTCAAGGGTGATCTTCAAAAAAATGCATCCATTGTATTTAAGAGGAAGAAGGAGTAATATCTTTGCTGCATGCAAGCATCCCTCAACACTGAATCATCCTTTTTATTGACGCAATACTCTCATGGCGCTGGCTGTGGTTGCAAAATATCTCCCAAAATATTAGACGAAATATTGGCCAGCAATTTTGCAATGCCAGATAATCAAAAGTTGCTGGTGGGCAATCACAGCAAAGACGATGCAGCGGTGTACGATTTGGACAATGGTTCGGCACTCATATCCACAACAGACTTTTTTATGCCCATTGTAGATGATCCCTACGAGTTTGGAAGAATAGCTTCTGCCAATGCCATCAGCGATGTATATGCCATGGGTGGCAAACCCATTTTAGCCATTGCTATCTTAGGTTGGCCCATCAATATTTTACCGCCGGCCGTGGCTCAAAAAGTAATTGAAGGAAGCAGGAGTATTTGCAAAGAAGCAGGTATTCCGCTGGCAGGCGGGCACAGCATAGACTCGCCCGAACCCATTTTTGGCCTCGCTGTAAATGGCCTGGTAGAAATTGCCAACATCAAACAAAACAACCTGGCGCAGGAAGGCGATGTATTATTTTTAACCAAGCCACTTGGGGTGGGTATCTTAACCACGGCACAAAAAAAGGGTCTTTTAAAAACAGCACATGTAGGTGTTGCTGCCAGGCAAATGATGCAGTTGAATAAAGTGGGAGAAGCCTTGGGCAAATTAAAAGCGGTATCCGCCATGACGGATGTAACCGGGTTTGGCTTGCTGGGTCACCTGGTAGAAATGGCTGAAGGCAGTGGCTTGAGCGCCGTGGTTGATTTTGACAACCTGCAATTAATTACAGAAGATCTTACTACATACATTGATCAAAAATGTGTGCCCGGTGGCACCAACCGAAATTGGGACAGCTATGGCCAAAAGATTGGAGTGGTAACGGATTATCAAAAAGCCATCCTGGCCGACCCGCAAACAAGCGGCGGCTTATTGATAGCTGTAAATAGCAGTGCCGTACCACAACTGCAGCAGGTATTAAAAGATCATGGTTTAGATGCGTTCCTTTCTCCCATTGGAGAAATGGTAGCCAGCACAGATGCCAGGGTTACCATCCGCTAAAACTTTTCATGTTACTTTTTAGCCAGAATCTTATCAATTTTAGCAGCAAGTTTATGATCCTTTTCGGTAACCGTATCACCGGCATCGTGGGTGTTTAACCACATTTCTACCTTGTTGTACACGTTGGTCCAAAGAGGATGGTGTCCCATCTTTTCGGCAGCCAGGGCTACCTGTGTCATAAATGCAAATGCTTCCGAAAAATCTGCGAATTCAAATTTTCGGTACAGACTGTTTTTTTCTTCTTTCCACATAAGAAATAATTTATAATTAGATAATTGATAATGGGCTTGGGAAGTTGTATAACCTTATTTACTAACTTAACTTTTGAACTTTTGAACCGTTGAACTTTTGAACCATTGAACCTTCATTTATCAATTGTTCATTACAATATCAGGTGCTGCTTGTGTTTTATTTTCTCGTTCGTCATTTCATTTACCAGTTGCACAGACGGAATAAGTTTGATGGATTGCAACAAAGCGTTGGCAGCAGCTTTGTCAATTTCATCTCCTTTTACCAGCCATAAAAAATCAAGGTGTTTAAATTCCGGCAGCAGGTACTCGCCATCGTATTGGTTGTTGTACAACAGGTGGGTGGTGGTGCAGCCCGGTTCCTGGTATTCGTACACCGCAAAAAAGTAATCCCGCTTTTTTTTCTTTAGTTGAATTTCAAGGCTTGTGTTGAGCCGAAAGTGAAGCCCCAGTTTTTGATTGGCGTGCCATATAAACAGGTAATCTTTAATGGGCGAAACGATGCCCATCAAAAAGCTGTTTTCAAAAAACTCTTCCGCTAAAGCCTCGTTGTCTATTTTTAATTTCATACCAGCCGGTTTTCTGCGTAAAACCCAGCGTTTTGCAGTGTTGAATAATTTGTTTCGATCAGTGTATGCAAATTCAAATTCTGCCTTGCATTAAAAAACCGCCGGCAGCAGCAAGGTCTCTGTGCCCCTCGTAATTTTTAAAGTGGCGGTTTGTCCTTTTTCAAATTTACCCAGAGCCTTCATATAAGCCTCCACATCTTGTATGGCATGCTCGCCCACTTGCGTAATAATATCTCCGCTTTTTACGCCAGCTTTTTCTGCTGGTCTGCCACTGCTTACACCCTCTACAAAAATGCCGGGGCCTGCAAAAGTATAGTCCAGCAGCACGCCCAGCGTAACTTTAAAACTGCTGGTACTCATAGATATTTCCCGTGTTTTTAAAAAAGGCATTTTCTCCATCTCGTTGGTTACCGTAAGTATATTTTTTATGTAAGAAACGATTTCCATCATGCCCTTATAATTAATTTTTTCTTTGTCATCGCTTGGTTTGTGGTAATCGCTGTGGGTGCCGGTAAAGAAAAACAACACTGGGATATCCTTTCGGTAAAAAGAAGTGTGATCGCTAGGGCCGCTCCCGCTGCTGTCAAGCTTTATCTTAAAATAAGATTTATCTGTCTGGATGAGTTTGCTCCAGCCAGGCGAAGTGCCGTACCCACCGATGCTGATGTTCCTGCTGCTATCGTTGAGGCGCCCCACCATATCCATATTGATCATGTAGTTGATGCTTTTGGCAGGCACCGGCAAATGATCTGCAAAATGTTTTGAACCAAACAAACCCAGCTCTTCTCCGCTGAAAGCTACTAGCAGGTAATTGTATTTTTTGAGTTTCGATTTTTTCAACCACTTACCCAGTTCAATAAGAGCGGCCGTGCCGCTGGCATTGTCATCGGCGCCGTTGTGTACCATGCGTACGGTATCCGTGTACAAAGAATTTTTGTCTTCACCATATCCCAAGTGGTCGTAGTGCGCACCCAGCACAATGGTGGATGCAGCCTTGTTGTCAATAAAACCCACCACGTTGTGGCCCTGTCTTTTTTCTTTAGTGCTTGCTTCAAATACCTGCAGGTAAGTGTTGTTGTCGCCTGCCCGGCTAAGCCCGGCAGATTTAAATTTTTTGCTGATGTATTCGTAGGCCAGCTTTTCGCCGGGTGTACCGGTCCGTCTGCCTTCTAATTGATCGTCGGCCAGGTAAGCCACATGTTCCTGCAAGCGCTCTATAACATCCTGGTCAGATTTTTTGGGCGACTGCGCCTCGGCAGTGCCGCCCAAAAGCAGCACCAACATCCATAAAAAGTATTTCATAAAAATTTGTAATTAGCCTGGCAAAGTTAACCAACCGCAATCTGTGAAGGAGCATTAAGTTTTTCGAATGCCGGATGGCGGGTGGGGAAGAGTTAGTGGAGAAATTCTGAAGGTAGGTATCAACAAAAGAACAATCTGTCTCGGTTCGTGTGTTCTCTATAGTCCTTAACTTTAGTTTTTAGTATGGATAACAAGAACAATACAACTAGCGAAATAGTCTATCTCAGGGATCGAAGCTTAATGATAATAGACTTTATCTTAAGTAAAAATCCTGATGATCCTATGATTGAGCAATTCAAGTCAGTTATTCAGGAAACCTATGCTAAAAGTAATGTGAAGGGTTTTAAAACGCTTTCCAGAGATGTGAATGCCTGGGCAAAAGGATTACCCCAGATAAATATTAAAGAGTTAGAATTACTTCTTGGAAAAAATTTTGGAGAAAATTTGTCAGGAGATAAAATTACTCACACCGTTATTAAGCAGGCACTAAAAAAGGGAAGGATTGAAACCGAAGAAAACTATCGGGTAGTTTACGAGTACTTGCTTGACATTTCAACATCAGATCCCTTTTATGAAAAGACTAGCGAATTAAATTCTTTACTTCAAGTATATCAAAAAACCGATCAAAGGAAAAATATCCGGCTCTCGTGAAACTAGCACCTAAAAAATTATCCTTTGCCACGCTCTGGGCTTCGACCAACGGCGAAAAAGATTCGAACGAATTTATATTTGAAGCAGCAATTCTAAAAACAACTACTGCTTTTTGTGCCGTTGAAAAAAGATATCTTTCCTTATTATCTTATTTATCAAAAGGATAATTTTCATAAGAATTATTGCAAGGGCTCAATTCGCCGTTGACTGAAAGCCAGACGGCCGCAGTCCAGTACCTCCGGCGGCAAAAAGTAGAAGCGCTGGAATTGCCACAGGGCGGAATAGTACTGCGGTTGCCGAGAATGGAATAGGGGGAGGCATAAAACCATTGGCTGGCCTACCGGAATTAGCTCAGTATACCAATACATGGTCGCAGCCGAGTGTTGTTTTTTGGAACGAACTGACCTTGCCCATCTTTATAGTCATGGAATAGA
>JBKJKD010000007.1:0-7554 GCA_046597635.1 Ferruginibacter sp.
GTAAACGTAAGCGATCCGCTACTGCTGCTGGTTAGCTGGGTAGCAGCAACACCGCTCCCCGGCACACCATACATCACAACCACAGAAGTAACAGTATTAGATGTAATGCTGGTCAAAGTTATGGTGGGTGCACCGGCCTGGCTAACAATGCTGCCCATGGGTTGGTCGTTAATAGCATAGTTTACTTTAGCGCCGCAATCCTGAGAGGCATAAAAGCGCATTTTGCGCATGCCATCAAGCAGGCTGCTTTCGGATAATGTCGGAGCCATTACCACTAGTCTCGACCGGGTTGTTCTTCCGAAAGTAAAGTTATGGTTGTCATGATCTATCGTAGGGCCAAGATGGAAACCCTTGGACAACATGTTCCTGTAATAACCGAGGTACGACAAGGATGCGCCGGGATCTGAATAAGTGATGTTGGTGGAAAATGCAGGGCCACTTTCTACTGCGGTTCCTACAATGGCATCATCAGCAGCAATATCAAATGTTCCGTTTAGAAGATCATTATAGTCCGTGGTATTGGGATGGGCCAGGGTAGCAAAAGCATTGTTACCGTGGCGATTGATGATATCAAATAAACCTCCTGCACCTCTATAAATACTTTTGGGAACATAAATCTGGTATTGACCAGGGTCCCATCCAATTAGTGAGTCAACACCATAAACCAGAACATGTCCGCCACCGCTAATAACCCCCCACTCCATGCCATACATACCTACAAAACTGGAGGTAGTGGCCGCCGATGCCTGCGATCTGCCCGGCTGCCAGTCGGCAAGTTGCATACCTGCAGCAGTATGATTATGCTCACTCAGGCCAAGAAAATCGAAGCATAAGGAACTCTTCGCAAACTCGTAATCATCTGCGGGTATCAGCAAAGTATTGTCTTTGTTACCATCGGAATAACTGCTATGTGCATGCAGGTTGCCGTAGTAAAAATTCAAAGGGCCTGATGGCGGCGCTACATTTGAATTACCTGAAAGCTGTTCTTTGAGCTCGTTTAATCCATCGCTGGAGAAACTAATAGACCCATTGTAATTGGTATTCACTACCGTAGGTATAAAACGTACATATACGGTTTGGCCAGCCTGCGCTTCTGCTGTGCTGTACAGGATTGATGTCGTATATGCAATGGCATCTCTTGAAAGCTCGAAGCCTGCTGGAGAGGTAAGCGTTAATGCAGCATTTACATTGGTTGTAGTATAACTAAAATTCTTTGCAGTGGATGTGGACCCAGATGCAACAAATCCGAAATCGAGTGTAGCAGGGCTTACAGAAACAGTTGCTGCCGGTGCTGCCTGGGTAGTAAATGACCAGGTGGTGGAACCGGTTATTCCAGCAAAATTATTTCCGGCGATATCTTTAAAAGTTGCAGCGACAATTTCTACATAATACGAAGTACTGTATGCAAGGGCCGAAAAAGGAATAGTTGCAACAGCACCGCTAACAGTTACAGATGCCGATGTTACTGCTGTTGTATTGACAACAGTACCATCACTTATTTTTTTAACGATAATGTTGCCGGTCGCTCCTTTTAGTATGCTTTCGTTGAATGTAATGGCAAGGTTACCAGACAGCGAAATACCGGTTGCACCGTTTGCTGGATTTACAGCTGATACGGCTGGAGGAATGGCATCACCTGCATTCAGCTTGATAGAAAAGTCGTCGATGGCGAGTCCGTCATCAGAACCGCTGGCATCAGCATCATTCCAACGCAACCAAAATATTCCATTCGCAGGAATACTCAGCCCGGTAATAACGGTAGAACTAACAGACCGGTTAGCAGCAGCATTTCCATCTAAAGCCCCAATGGCAACATTGTTTGGCGAAATAAAATTAAGGTTCGAATTATCTGTCCATGTACCGCTGGATAATGAAGTAGCATTCAAACTATATTGAAAGTTCAATTGATCAGTTCTTGCCGTTGCCCCACAACGCCATTGTTCCCCCGTATAGGATATGGTTAGCGATGTGATCGTTTGGCCTGTACTGTTTTTTATCTGCACCCCAAGTGTTGACAGCAATGAACCTGACCTCAGTGAACCAAACGCCCTTTCTGTGTTGGTACCCGTGCCATAGCTGTAAGTATCGCCGGCTGTTGAAGCTCCATTGTCTGTAGTGTAGGCTGTATTTGCATTTGTGGCGGTCTCTAATAATTTCCACCCGGTAGGTAAAGTTGTAGAGGTTCCCGATTTTGCCTTTAGCGTATTAAAATTTTGTGTATAGGCCGTGGCTGTAGAGGTAACAGCTACCTGGGCTGCAAGCGGGTGGGCGCATAAAATAACCAGCAGCAATACATACACGCTGTTCAGTAGCGTTTTGGTTCTATTCATTTATTAGATTTTAAGCAAGGAAACTAGGACTTTAATTAACAAATATTTGTGCTACTTATACACAGGCTGTGTATAAACTGGTATCCTCATTAAAACGGCGAATGAGACTCTTCCTTGCAAAAACTATTGTTTGTAAAAATACACAGACATGAAATTTTAACGAATGCGCTCCTAATTCTCATGATGATCAGTATCATCAAGCGCTTTTCCGCAATGCGGACAAAAATGGATTTTTGAATGCTTCATTTTCCTGGTTTCTTCCAGGAACCCTGCTGTGATGATACCGGCGGGTAATGCTAAAATGGCTATCCCCGAGAGCGCAAGCACACCCGTTAAAACTTTACCCAACAAAGTAATGGGTATCATATCTCCATACCCCACTGTAGTGAGGGTGACAGTGGCCCACCAAAAAGTAGCAGGAATACTGGTAAAAACTTCCGGCTGCACGAGATGCTCTGCAAAATAAACAAGGCTCGCCGAAATGATGATCAGAAACAAGATTAAGACCAGACTCAACTTTAAATCGCTGGCCTTGGTTTTAAAAACATTCTTAATCATTTTAGCCGATTTCATATAAGCCGTAAGCCGAAACAAGCGCAGGAATCGTAACAATCTTAAAATACGCAACACCCTTAAATCGAGCCCAACCACCACATGCAAATAAAATGGAAGGATTGCCAGCAGGTCTATTAGCGCCCCGGTGGTGAGCATGTATTTTAAACGCACTTTAAAAGGATGTTTGTTTTTCACATCATGATTGCTACTCCATACCCGGAACACATATTCTATGGTGAAAATGATCACCGAAACAAGATCAAAGATTCTGAAAAACTCGGTGTAAGGATCATGAATAGAGGGCACGGTTTCCAATATCACCGCAATCACGTTCAAAATGATGAGGGTGATGATGAATGAATTGATAACCTTATCCAATTTGGTATCCCCAATTTCGGGATGAAGCAGCGAGTGAACTTTTCCTTTTACGGCATGATACATTTGCAGGAAGTTTTTATGATGGTACTAAAGTTAGTAAAATATAATTTTTAGGAATATCAGATATTCATTAAAACTGATAGCCATTCATTGGGTATACGTTTTTTGTCATTAGCGATCTTCAAATCATACCTCACTTTTTCACAACTGGAATTTGTGCATTACTCCCCAACTTGCTGGCACGATACTCATTTATTATCTGACATATTTAATTTAGCTTAGACTAATTAAATTTTTACGGATATGAATTTCATCAGAGTATTGACGGTGTCTGAGCTTGCCGGGGACAGCAGTAAGATAGTGAAAGTAAAAAATGGAAAGGTTGCTTTATTTAATTACAACGGAAAAATTACGGCTATTGGAAATGCTTGCCTGCATAAAGGCGGTCCATTGGGCCTTGGCTGTGTAGAAAAAAAATATGACGGTATGTATGTTACCTGTCCCTGGCATGGCTGGGAATACAATATTGAAACCGGCAAAGCCCCGAAGGATTTTGAAGATCAGCAATCGGTGTACGAAGTAAAAATTGAGGGTGAAGATATACTGCTAAGTGAGGAGCCGATAGTGAAGGCGAAACACGCAAAACATGATCTTTCTGAATTGGACGATTTGATTCAGCTAAAATACCAGACAACCCCAACCTCTATCAACATCCTTGGTATATCTACTACCAATATGAATGATGATATTACCAGATTTAGCACCTCGGAAAATGCTTTGGAAAATGCCCTGGCATATGCGACAGAAAAACATGGAGCCGCCGCCAAGATGATCAAGTTACGAGAGCTGACATTCCGCAATTGCGAAGGCTACTATTCGCAGCATATGAATGCCTGCACCTGGCCATGCAGCATTACTGAAATGGATGCGAAAGATGGCATGACACAGGTTTACCGGGATATGGTGCTATGGGCCGATGTAGTTTTGTTGGCTACGCCTATTCGCTGGGGCAATGCCTCTTCTCTGTACTACAAAATGGCCGAACGGCTCAACACAGTACAAAATCAAATTACGGTGGCCGACAAAATTCTGATAAAAAATAAAGTGGCTTCATTTATTATAACCGGTGGGCAGGATAATATACAGGCCGTAGCAGGTCAACTCATGTGCTTCTTCACCGATCTGGGCTTTTCGTTTCCCCCATTCAGTTTCCTTGGCTGGAGCCGCGGCTGGACCGCCGAAGACATGGATAAAAATGTGTTGCAGTTTAAAAAGAGTGAGTACATAGAAAGGACCACAAAAGAGATCGTAGATAACTGCATGGAAACGCTGGTAAGCATCAAAAAAATGGACCCGCTAAAGATCAAAGCTCCTAAGCCTCATAGAAAAGATTCCCTCTCGGCCGATTTGGAACATCCGGACATGAACTTATAAATTTGTTTACACTTCAAATTAAAAAAATTTATTCCTCCATAAAATATCATTTATGCGCACCATCATCAGCTTATTTATCTGCCTTTGTTTTTTAAACGCAACCGAAGCACAGTCCTTCGATGCTAAATATTTCAACTCCATGCAATGGCGCTGCATTGGTCCACACCGCGGCGGCAGAACAGTGGGCGCTGTAGGTGTTCCCTCGCAACCCAATGTATTTTACATTGGCGTAAACAACGGAGGTGTGTGGAAGACCAATGATTTTGGCCGCACCTGGAAACCTATTTTTGATGAGCAGCCTACCGGATCGGTGGGTGATGTAGTGGTATCGCCTTCAAACCCAAATGTGATCTATGTAGGCAGCGGCGAAGGGTTGCAGCGCCCCGATCTTTCTGTGGGTGATGGTATTTATAAATCAACCAACGGCGGGCAAACATGGGTGAACACTGGATTAAAAGAAGGGCAACAAATTGGCGGCCTCGCCATCGACCCCAAAAATGAAAACAGGGTTTTTGCAGCCGTACTCGGCCATCCTTATGGCCCCAATACAGAACGTGGTGTATATAGAACTTTAGATGGCGGAAAAAACTGGGAGCGTGTGTTATACAAAGATGAAAACACCGGTGCCGTGCAGGTAACCATCGACCCCAACAACCCCGATATTATTTATGCTGACATGTGGGCAGGCCGTCAAGGGCCCTGGGAAAACGGCGCCTGGAATGGAAAAGAAAGCGGACTTTTTAAAAGTATAGATGGCGGAACAACCTGGAAGAAACTCACGGCAGGTTTACCAACCACCGGGCAAGGCCTGGGAAGAATTGGTTTTTGCATAGCTCCATCCAACAGCAATCGCATGTATGCCACAGTGGATGCCGGAAAATACGGCGGCCTTTACCGCAGCGACAATGCCGGCGAAAACTGGTATGTATCCAATGCTGATGAAAGACTTTGGGGAAGAGGGAGCGATTTTGCCGAAGTAAAAGTTGATCCTAAAAATGCAGATATTGTTTACACTGCCGATGTAGTCGTTTGGAAAAGTACCGATGGTGCGAAAAACTGGACGGCCTTTCGTGGAGCGCCCGGCGGAGATGACTACCACCGCATTTGGATCAACCCCGACAACAGCAACATCATGCTTATTGCCAGCGACCAGGGAGCCATCATTACAGTAAACGGTGGCGAGACTTTTTCGAGCTGGTACAACCAAGCCACTGCGCAGTTTTATCATGTGAGTACCGACAATGATTTTCCTTACAATGTTTACAGCGGCCAGCAGGAAAGTGGTTCTGTTTGCATCACATCTCGTGGCAGCAGCGGACAAATTACTTACCGTGATTGGTTTCCTGTAGCTGCAGAAGAATATGGCTACGTGGTGGCAGATCCGCTCAATTCCAATTTGGTTTATGGCGGAAAAATTACAAGGTTCGACAAGCGTAGCGGCCAATCGCAAAATATTTCGCCCGAGGCTGTGCGAAGTGGCAAATTCCGGTTCATCAGAACAGCACCGGTACTCTTTAACCCGATTGATAAAAAAACATTGTACTATGCCGGCAACGTTTTATTTAAAACTATGGATGGCGGAAATAAATGGGATGTGATAAGTCCTGATCTTTCCAGGGAAGCCTGGGATGTGCCCGAAAGCGTTGGAATTTATAGAAACTCCGAAATGAAGAAGATGCCAAGGCGTGGCGTTATCTATACCGTAGCACCTTCTTATGTTGATATCAATACCATCTGGTGTGGTACAGATGATGGATTGATTCATGTAACTAAAGACGGCGGTAAAACATGGAAGAATGTTACAGCTCCTGCCATTACAAGTTGGAGCAAGATTTCATTGATGGATGCCAGCCATACAGATGCCAACACGGCTTATGCCGCAGTAAACAGAATCCGTTGCGACGACCAGCGTCCGCATATTTATAAAACAACCGATGGCGGAAAAAACTGGACAGAAATTGTAAACGGTTTACCCAATGATCCCATCAACGTGGTTAAAGAAGATCCCAAAAGAAAAGGATTGTTATTTGCCGGAAGTGAGACGGCCGTTTATGTTTCACTAGATGATGGTGCCAACTGGCAATCACTTCGGTTGAACATGCCTGCTACTTCTATCAGAGATTTGGTTATAAAAGATGATGACCTCGTAATTGGAACGCATGGCCGCAGTTTTTGGATATTGGATGATATTACGCCACTGCGCCAGTTAACCACGCAACTTGTAAGCAAGTCAACGATATTTTACAAACCACAAACTGCCATCCGGGTCAGATGGAGTTCCTATTCGGATACGCCACTTCCGCAGGAAGAACCCGCCGGGCAAAATCCACCCGATGGTGCCATTATCAATTATTATCTCCACGCCGATGCAACCAATGCAAAACTTGAGGTAGTGGATGCTCTAGGAAATGTTATCCGTACTTATACATCCAACGACACGCTGTATACCATCCCGGAAAACAATGTTCCTCCCTACTGGATAAGGCCACAGCAGGTACTTTCAGCAAAGGCGGGTGCCCATCGTTTTACATGGGATATGCACCATCAGCCATTGAATGTGCCGGCTACTTACCCAATTGGTGCAGTATATATGAATACCGCACCGGAGCCCACATCTCCTTGGGTGCTGCCGGGTTTGTATACAGTAAAACTAACCGTCGATGGTGAAGTCATGAGCCAGTCGATGGTAGTAAAAATGGATCCAAGGGTAACAACAAGCCGGAAAGACCTGGCGCTTCAATACGAACTAAGCATGAGCTGTTATAAAAATTTACAGTCCTGCATCAACGCCATTGCCCAAATGGAAACCGGAGATAAGTTTGCTTCCTTTAAAAAAGAGTTCGACAATTATGCAAGA
>JBKJKD010000016.1:0-12948 GCA_046597635.1 Ferruginibacter sp.
GCACATAAGCGGCATACATAAAACTGTCTGTCCATTTTTTATCATACAACTGAAAACGGACAAACTCTATGGCCGCCTCATTTTCTTTTAAATGCAATTGCAGGTCTGTTGTTTTAATTTGAAATCCCTGCTGCTGTGTGCGGAACCCGGATGATTTTCGGGAAAGTTCTTTTTCCAGCTTTTCTGCTTTTGCCACAATACTGTCTAATTGCTGAATTCTTTTATTGATGGGCAAAGAATATTGTTTAGACAAAAGGCTTTTGTATCCTTGCCATTCTGTAAACAGTTTTTGAATATTGGCATCTTTATTTTTTCCAATTGATTCGAGCATATTTCGGGTATCAGAAAGGGAAAGGGATTTTAAAGAAAGTTGCAGATTAAAATTTTCAATGGACAGGTCATCAGTGCCTTTTCGGAAATTATTGAGAAAACTGTTGTTAAGGTCTATAAGCGTATTGTTGGCTAAATAGTTTCCTTTTTCTTTTTCAGAAAGAACCGTAAAATTATTTTTTAGATGTTGAATTTTTATCCTATCCGCCTGGATAAGTAAAGGAATGGCTTTTTTATACTGCCCCATATTTTCATATAATAAAGAGAGAGAGAATAAGCTAGCCGAATAATTTATATGATTAACACCTAAAGCAGTGGTTTCAATCTCTATTACATGTAGAAGCAAGGATTCAGCTTTTTCATATTGACCCATAGCCTGATACAGAACCCCAAGATTGCTCAGGCTTTTTGCGTATAAAGGATGCATTTCACCATATATTTCTTTAAAACGATCCTTTGCCTGGATAAGCAGAGGCTCCGCTTTTTCGTATTGATCCATCAACCCATATAAACGTCCCAAATTATTCAAGACTCTGCCATAATCTAAATCTGCATCGTCTACATTATTTTGCAGGATTCTTTTTGCCTCGATTAAAAGTGATGCTGCCTTTTCATATTGATATAGCGTTTGGTATAGATCTCCTAGGCTGATGAGGATATTAGCATATTTTATGTGGGTTTCACCAAATATTACTTTACTTATTTCTTTGACCTGTACAAGCAATTGCTCCGCCTTTTCGTATTGCGCCATTCTTATGTACAACAATCCCAGGTTGCTTACGCACGTGACAAAATACGGATGCCTGTCGCCCAATACTTTTTCAAAGATATCTTTCACCCTTATATATATTGGTTCCGCTTTTTCATAGGCCCCCATTTCAAGGTAGACTAATCCAAGTCCGCTCAAGGTTTCAGCATAGTTAATATGCGCTTCTCCTACATCATTTTTTATGAGATGAAGTGCTTTCTCATAAACAATGATAGCTTTTTCATATTCCCTATTATCAACTAATTCAGTTTCTTGTTTCCTTAACTCAGCTAAATGATAATTATACTGAATATTTTTATAATCAGCAGGCGATGTAAGAAAGTCAAATACATAGCCATTCACAGTTGTTAAATCTTTCGCTATTTTCCCGGAATTACTTTTCATGCCTAGAACAGCTTTCTTTTGCCATAACAGAATGCACAAATCAAGCTCGTCATTTGTAGCAGCAATCATCAGAGCCGTCAGGTTTTGGCTGGTTGTAGCATTTACATCTGCTCCCTTTTCTATTAAATATTTTGCAACATCATTTTTTTTCTGATCAACAGCATACAGTAAAGGACTCCCTTTATCGGGCGTGTGATGTGCATTAATATTGGCTCCTTTTTGCAACAGGTATTCTACTGCTTTAAGATGACCATTAAATGCGGCCCATTGCAATGCTGTCCATCCTGTTTCGGTTTTCGTTTCAGCATCATACTCTTTGTCTTCAATATTAATGTTGCACTTTTCAATCAGAAATTTTAAAACATCTGTTTTGCCTTCACCTGCTGCCAACCCGGTAAGACTTCCGTAATACCCTGTCTTTTCTTCATCCAGGTAAATGACTCCTTTGTTCTTTGGGTTTGCGCCTTTGCTTACCAGGTATTGAACCATTTGCAAATCAGATTTATACACTGCCCACATGAGCATCGAGGCACGATTGCTGTCGGTGGCGTTTACATTTGCGCCTTTTTCTACAAGTTGTTTTACGCTAATAAAAGCGCTTCCTTTTATGGCATTTAAAAGATCTGTATCATGAGCTGTTTGAGCAAAATTTGAACTTGAAAAAAACAGGAAGATGAATAAAGCACAAATCTTTTTCATGAAAAGGTTTAAGTAAATAGTAGAAAACAAACTATAGCGGTTTTAACTCCAGATAAATGTGTAAACTTTTCACCCTTTGCAGCTTCAAGAACAAATTAGCAAAGAGTCAACATGGTAGAAGAGCCTGTTTTCTTTCTTCTCTGCATTTGCAGCTGCCAAAAATTAGTTAAGAGTCTTTCAGATTGTGAGGCTATTAATTTCCACAAGGGTTTTTACTTGTACGGATAGCCGTCACATGGGAGACTCTCTATGCCTTTTTGATCCACTTCACACACACAGGCTTGCCGACATTAATCCGTTTCCCGCTATCACTCAGCATACCCGTGGCTTTGTTTATTTTAAATACTACCACTTCGTTGCTCTCCTGGTTGGCTACCAGCAGCCAGCTGCCGGTGGGGTCAAAGTTAAAATTGCGGGGCGTTTTGCCCAGGGTAGATTGGTGGCCAAGGGCGGTAAGCTGCCCGGTTTTTTTATCAATAGCAAAAATGGCGATGGTATTGGATTCACCGCGGTTGCTGGCATATAAAAATCTTCCATCGGGCGATACATGAATGTCGGCACTGCCGGGGTAGCCCATAAACTCCGGCGGCAGCGTGCTAATGTTTTGCAGCAAAGCCAGCGCTCCATTTTTAGGCAAATAACGATAGGCCGAAATACTGCCCGTAAGTTCCTCTAAGAGATAGACGAATTTTTTATTGGGGTGAAACTCCAGGTGGCGGGGACCAGAACCTGGCTTCGTCATCACAAAGGGTGTGGCTGCCGGGCTGAGTGCACCAGTGTGCTTGTTGAAAGCGTAGATCATCAATTTGTCTATACCAAGATCGGGCACCAACACATATTTATAATCGGGCGAAAAAACAGTCGCATGCACATGCGGATCGTTTTGCCGCTCGCTGTTTACACTGCTGCCACTGTGTTCTATGGCTGCCACAGCGCTGCCCAAACTTCCATCTTTTAAAATAGGCAAGGCGGCCAAACTGCCGCTGCTGTAATTACCGGCCAGCGCCCATTTACCGTTTTTGTGCAGCGCTACAAAACAGGGGTCGTTGCCCTTGCTGGGCTGGCTATTTAAAGGTTGCAGTTTGCCACTTTGTTTGTCAAAGCCAAAGGCGGCAAGGCGGCCACCGTCTTTGAGGTCGTTGCCCTGTTCGCTCACCGAGTACACATATTTTTCGTTGGGCGAAATGGCCAGGTAAGAAGGGTTGGCAATTTTTGTAGAATCCAGCAGGCGGCTCTCAGCGCTGGCCGTATTAAAATTGTAGACATAAATGCCATTGCTTGTGCCAGAAGTGTAAGTACCCAGCACGAGGTAAACATCTTGTTGTGCCCGGGCAGCAGGAAGCAAACCGACCATCATGGTAATCATCATCAATATTTTCATTCTGTGAATGTAGAAATATTTCAGCTTTAAAATCTTTAGGGAAGGTTGAGACACAAAAAAAGCTGCCTTTTCAGGCAGCTTTTTATATAAAACAACAAACAACTAGTTTATTACTTTTTAGGCATTAAAACGGCATCAATTACATGGGTAACTCCATTGCTAGAGATTACGTCTGCAATAGTTACAGTAGCGCCATTAATCATTACTTTACCGTCTTTGATAGATACAGTCAATTCTTGACCTTGTACGGTTTTAATTTTCTGACCATCTTTTAAGTCAGCAGCTTTAACAGCACCTGGTACTACGTGGTAAGTCAATACACTAGTTAAGTCAGCCTTAGCTTCTGGCTTCAACAAACCTTCTACTGCACCTTTTGGCAATTTTTCAAAAGCAGCATTTGTTGGAGCAAAAACGGTGAAAGGACCTGTACCGCTTAATGTTTCAGCAAGACCAGCAGCAGTTACAGCAGCTACCAATGTAGTGTGATCAGCAGAACCTACAGCATTTTCTACGATATTCTTTGAAGGAACCATGTTGGCACCACCAACCATTACACCAGCTTCAGTAGCAGCAGCAGGCTCAGCAGCCATAGTGCTAGTGGTAGTGTCTGTAGTAGAAGTTGTTGAAGTTTCTTTGCTTGTATCGTTACATGCAGTAAACATTAAAGATGAGGCCGCAGCGATCATCAGCATTGGAAATAAATTCTTTTTCATTTTGATTGTTTAATTGTTGTTAGTTAATTTTTATTTTGTTTAACAACATACGAAAGGAGTTAAGGTTCGGTTTTCGATAAAAAAACTGGACATTAATTTTTGGTGGCCGATATACAATAAAGTTTTTAAGGCATCGTTCTCTATTAGAAAAACCAATGATATGAACAATATGCCCAGCAATTACAGCCAGCACCCCGTACTATTTTTAGTAAAAAATTTTTTAAGTAGATTAATGCAGCAGCCGGGTATTTATCCCATAAAGCATTATAAAAAAATTGACCGCCTTAAAAAAGGCAGAAGCTCCATGCTGGGATAACACTGGTTTTGTGCGGAATTTACCATTAGAAAAAATCAGCAATTCCCCTCTTGATTGATACGATAGCATAGAATAACTTCACATTATCCTTTAAAATTCCAATTATATGAAAAAAAATGAACCAAACCAATTAACGCTTACCGCTCTTGCTAAATCGATTACAGTGCTTTTTAACAGCCTCTTTTTTAGCGATTCCGGAAAAGACTTTCAGCGGTTGAAGAACTTCATTGCTTCTTGAAGCCCGTTTCTTACCAAAACCTTTTAGACCCTTTGGCCCGGCAGTTGAAGGGTTTTTTTATACCCCACACTTTGTGGCACACACTTCATCCCTGTAGCGCACAAAAAAAGACGCAATTAAATTACGTCTTAAGCATATGAAAATAGTTGGCCGTATTAGCTAAACAGATACTCCACATCTGCCTTGCTCAGGGCTTTTACAAAACCATTGTCGTCTGTTATCAATTCTCTTGCAAGGATTTTCTTGCGTTCCTGCAGTTGCAGAATTTTGTCTTCAATCGTATCTATACAAATCATGCGGTAGGCAAAAATATTTTTGGTTTGCCCAATACGGTGCGTACGGTCAATGGCCTGCTGCTCCACGGCGGGGTTCCACCAGGGGTCTACAATGTACACGTAGTCGGCCGCCGTGAGGTTCAAACCTACACCACCTGCTTTAAGAGAAATGAGGAACACCCTGCACTCATCGTTATTTTGAAAATTCTGAATGGCACGTTCCCGGTCTGGCGCCGAAGTACTGCCATCAAAATATTCGAAGGGAATGTTTTGCTCCTTCAGTTTTGCCTTAATAAGGCCCAGCATCCCCAGGAACTGAGAAAAAATAAGGGCTTTGTGATCTCCTATGTTTTCTGAAATCTCCCGGGTGAGTTCATCCAGTTTGATAGAATGGTTGGGGTATTTTTCTTCTTCGTTTAAAATAGCCGGGCTGTCGCAAATTTGCCGCAGCTTCATGAGCCCTTGCAAAATGGTCAATTGCGACTTTCCAATTCCCTGGTCATCGATGGTACCCATAATTTTATCACGGTAACTATTGCGATAGGCATCATAAATTTTGCGTTGTTCCTTTTCCATTTCGCAAAAAAGAATGGTCTCTGTTTTTTCGGGCAGGTCTTTGGCCACCTGCTCCTTGGTGCGGCGCAAAATAAAGGGGAATAATAATTTACGGAGATGATCTTTTTGCTCCTGCTCTCCAAACTTATCGATGGGCGTGGCAAATTCATTTCTAAAAAACTCCATGCTGCCCAGCAAGCCGGGGTTTAAGAAATTCATTTGGGCAAAAATATCGAAGGTGTTGTTTTGAAGCGGCGTACCACTCATACACACCCGGTTTTTTGCAGTGAGTAGCGAGGCAGCTTTGGTTACTTTAGAAGCCGGGTTCTTAATGGCCTGGCTCTCATCGAGTATCACATAGTCGAAAAACATTTTGAGCAAAATCTGGATGTCGCTTCGCAAAGTGCCATAGGTGGTAATGATGATATTGTGATTGCTCAACTCCTCTGCACTGCGGCTGCGTGCACTGCCATGGTGAATATGATACGTGAGGGAAGGCGTGAATTTCTTCACCTCGTTTTGCCAGTTGTAAATAAGCGTAGTGGGGCACACGACAATGGCTTTGAGGCTGCCATTGGTAGTTTTGTAATAATCCAGCATGGTGAGTGCCTGCACGGTTTTACCCAAACCCATATCATCTGCCAAAATACCACCCCAACCTACATCATTCAAATAGTTCAGCCACTGAAAACCCGACAGCTGGTAGGGGCGTAAAATATGCGCTACCTCTGCAGGTGCTGCCACTTCGGGTATATTTTTAAACTCTTTGAGCCTTTCGTACTTCTCATCAAGCGCAAAGCTCATTTCTGTTTCATCCCTGTTTTCGTACAACTCATCTATCACACTCATGTGATACTTGCTCAGGCGAAGTTTATCGGAACGGCCATCGCCCACTTTAAACAGCAAGGCGTATTTCTTAAGCCATTCGTCGGGCAATATACCCAGCGTTCCGTCGCCCAGTTGCACAAAGGACTGTTTACCAGCCAATGCCTTTTTGATATCTGCAATGCCCACCCGCTCTTTGCCAAATTCTATTTCTACTTTGGCATCAAACCAATCCAGCCCGCTGCTCACGTGTATATGCGTAGTAGGCCTTGCCGTATTAAAACGGAAATTCTTGAGCGCTTCAAAACCAAACACCGGCACTTTCATTTCCTTCATGGCATCTACAAAAAGGAAAAACCAGTTGTTGCGCAATACATCAGCACCTCTCAAGGCGAGGCTCCCGTTTTCTACCTGAGTTACAAACATGGTGTGCAAGGTATCCAGCTTGGTTACAAAAGCCTGCTCGGCTTCTGTGTTGCGGTGGATGACCAAAATTTTATCGCCGTTTGGTATGCTGAGGGTAGCTTTATCTGTGAGGCGGGTTTCGTATCCGCCGTAATTGAACACTGGTTGAAACAACAGGTAATCGCCTTTTTCCTGCAACATCAACTTTACTTCGGGTATGGTATCTTTTATCTCTGTTACCAGGCTTTTGTCAAACTCTACCTGGTACTCTTTGGTGAGGGGCAGAATGACCTTGTGTAGTTTCTCCGTCCAGTCTGCTTTGTTCAGTTTGATGTTGCCATCTTTTATGAACTTTTCTGCCTGCAATACATCCTCTGCCTTCTTCCACAAATACACGGTGCCCTCGTACAAAAAGAGCAGGGTACTATCGCATTCGTTTTTGCTAAAGGGCAACAATTCTCCCTGCAACTTTACCAAACACAGCATTTCGAAGTGGCCGTTGTTGGCTACTACTTTAAATACCGGCGATATGAACTCGTCGCTCAGTTCTACGTTTATCAGGTTCACTGTTCTAAACGTTTTGCCATTTGGCAGCATAAAAGTATAGGGCTGGTTGGCCTGTTCCTCAAAAATCTTTTTGAGCTTTGGATGCAAGTATTCCGTTATGAGAGCCTTCGTTTCTTCTGGCAGGTCGTCGCCTTCTGTTTGTATGATGTTTTCCCATATACCGCTAAAGGGAGAATTCCTGTTGAGGTATTTGTTTATTTCCGCATCCTGCAATTTGCGGGCCTGTTGAAAAAGCTGCTTGTCGCCTTCATTAAATACCGCCGTGTTTACAAATTTGGTAAGGTCTAGCTTTTCAGTTTTGCCTACTATCTTCCTGGCTGCTTCGTCCGCCTCTGCCTGCAAGGTATCTACTACAAAACCGGGGTAGGTTTTTGCGTTAAAATTGAATACAAATCCGAGGCGGGTGACTTTGCCATCTACACTCACAGGCGGTGCAATTGCTTCCTCCGCTACAGCAACAGTTTCCTGCATATAACTTGTAACGGGGGCGGGGGCCGAAGCTGCCACTCTTTTTATAGAGCTATCCAGCAATTTTAAAAAGGGCTTTCCTTCTTTGTATACAAATTCAAATTTGCCCACAAGGTCATCTTGCAAACTGTAACCATAGATCTGCAACAGTTTGTTTTTCTCCTTATCCATGTTGCGGATGGTATCAAAATAATTAGGTCCAAAAGCATTCAGCAATTGCAGAAAGAGAAGAGTTTTATGTTCGCACAAGGGATGCATGGCTTCGCTGCAACTGCAGGAAGTATCGAAATTTCTTTCGTCGTTTTTTTGAATGACTAGCGGAAATTGCTCGCCGTTGTAATCCAGTACCGCTTCCACTCTCTCATCGGCCGATTTGTTGATGGTGGCTTTGGTTGCCCTCAGGATCGTTTCTGCTTCCTGGTAAATGGAGGGAGAAGAAAGCATCTTGATCATCTTAAGATCAATATGTTTCATTTTGGCAACGGTGTGGCGCTGGTTGTATTGAATAGCGCTGCTCATGAGCATGTTCTTGTCTACCATGTCTTGCAGGCGAAAAAGCGCTGCAGCTTCATGGCGACAAATTTCACCGAGGTTGTAGGGACAGGTGCAGCGCAGCGATATAAGTTTGGGGTCAGCGTATTTTTGAATGTATACTTTATAGAAAGTATTGTACACGTCGTCTTTTACCCTAAATACAATAGTGCCTATCAGTTCGTCATGCTCCACCATTTCTACGTAACCAAGGGCGTGAATTTTTTTTCCACGACGAATTACTTCATCCGTTCCACTATTGTAAACATGTTTAATAAGGTGCGGTAGTGCCAATTGTATATTTTTAAATTGATAGTTTTTTGCACCTGTTTATTGTGAGCGGTTGGTATTTACCTGTTCAAAAAAGGGCAATTTGCAAAAGTAAAGGAAAAAAGATGAGCCCTGACGTTACGATTAAAAGTTTGTAAAGAAAACCTTGTTAAATACGGCGGTTCCGGGCACGGGTTTGCCCAGAGGGTTTAAAAAGCAAAGCTTTAGTTTGCTAAACAGGCATGCACATCAACTTACCATCTCTATACGAAGGCAACACATTGGCACCACCAGGGGTAAGGCAATAGCGGATGTCTTTCTCCAATCCATAATTGGTGAGGCGGTGGTAGTGTGAAGCATTGTTCGCTTTCATAAATTCATACAAATCTGTCTTTGCATCGTTGTATAGGTTGAGTGCTATTCCTGAGGAGTCGCATTGTATATCAAAATGCTCTTGAATTTTGGCAATCACAGCACCTGCAAAGAGGGTGTCTTCTATATTTATTTTGTCTTTCCAGGCTGCGCAGCCCAGCAAAACGGGTTGATTTTTCTTAACCAGGTGTTCGCACACCGCATCCAGGTTGGGAAAAGAACCTGTGATGATTTCTTTGGCGCCCTTGTCCAGTGCCATGTGCAACAACTTGGTTCCATTGGTAGTGGTAAGCACCAGGGTTTTTCCCTTTACAAATGATTCTGGATATTCAAATGGTGAGTTGCCATATTCCAATCCTTCGGCTACCTGGCCATCTCTTTCTCCCGCCGTGATGGCTGCAATTTGTTTTCCTATGCGGATGCATTCTGCAACGCTGTCTACCGGCACTACGGCTTTGGCACCATTATGTAAGGCAGTGGCAATGGTACTGGTAGCCCGCAATACATCTATGATTACTACAATGCTGTTACTCACATCGTAGAGCTTTAGCAAGGAGGGTGATAGGCAGGTATAGAGGGCGGGTTTTACAGTTTTTGTCATGCTAATATTTTTTTCCAATGTCCATTTTCTGCTACTTGTTTGATGGTTTGGTTTCGCTCTATTAAAAAGCGTTTGATATAATTTTTTAGAAAAAGCGCCATCACCAGCCTTCCCAAAAAGCCAAAGGGCGCTTCCAAAACAATCCGGTCTTTCATGAGCGTTCCTTCTTTGTTGGTTTCAAAAAAATGCTCATGCAAAAATTTTTTAAAGTCGCCCTGCTGCATTTCATCGCAAAAATACACTGGTGTATTCATGGCGGTAATACGTGAAGTAAACAATCTTGTTTTAAAAAGATGTCTAGCCTGCCAGGTAACTTCCTCATGTAGATTTATTAAACCCGTTGTTACCCCAGCTACCGCTTTTTCACCCGACCGCTTCGTAGATTCTACGTGAAGTTCTATGCTACGACTGAGGTTGAACACAACCTGAATAGGCGCATTTATCTCGGTGCTGATCAGTATTTCTGCCAAGGCAAAAGATTCATTGGTTTATACAAAAGGGATTTTTA
The DNA here is from genome assembly GCA_046597635.1 of Ferruginibacter sp. GTDB lineage: Bacteria > Bacteroidota > Bacteroidia > Chitinophagales > Chitinophagaceae > Ferruginibacter. The sequence continues at coordinate 10,208 of JBKJKD010000016.1, forward strand.
CCACCGTGGCTCTTAGCAGGCTATTTCTGATGCTGATAAAAATTTCGGAGCCAATGGCAGCAGCGGCAGCATCTACATAACCCATCCCAATAGCTTTACCCAGGCTGGGAGACTGTGTGCCAGAAGTTACCCTGCCAATAAGTTCGCCGTCAAAATTCTTGATTTCGTAATCGTGGCGGGCAATGCCTTTTTCTTCCATTTGAAAACCAACCAGCTTTTGTTCCGGACCGTTTGCTTTTTGTACTTCAAAAATTTTCCGTGAGGTAAAGTCTTTGGTAAACTTGGTGATCCAACCCAGCCCCGCTTCTATGGGTGAAGTAGTGTCGTCTATGTCATTGCCATACAAACAAAAACCCATCTCTAAGCGAAGGGTATCCCGGGCACCGAGGCCTATAGGCTTGATGCCTTGTGCGGCACCTGCGTTAAAAATGGCTTCCCAAATAATATCAGCGGCACCATTGCTGTCTTCAAAATAAATTTCTACTCCGCCGGCACCGGTATAACCCGTTGCACTCACCATTACATTGTCTACCCCGGCAAACTTACCCTTGGTAAAAGTGTAATATTTTAAATTCAGGATGTCCATGTCTGTCAATGGCTGCAAAATTTTAGTAGCGTTGGGACCTTGGATAGCCAGCAGGCAAGTTCTATCAGAAATATTTTGCATGTGTACGCCGGCCGTATTATGGTCGGAAATCCATTTCCAATCTTTATCTATGTTGCCGGCATTTACCACCAGCATATATGTTTCGTTTTCTTTAATGCAGTACACAAGCAGGTCATCTACAATGCCGCCTTCGTTGTTTGGCAGGCAGCTGTACTGTGCTTTGCCGGCAGTAAGTTTAGATGCATCGTTCGTGGTTATGCGTTGAATTAGTTCCAGCGCTCCCTCTCCCTTAAGCATAAACTCTCCCATATGGCTCACATCAAAAACCCCTGCATTGTTGCGCACGGCTGCATGTTCATCGTTGATGCCTGTGTAAGAAATGGGCATGTTGTAGCCTGCGAATTCAGCCATTTTAGCGCCCAGGTCTATGTGTTTTTGAGTAAAAGGGGTTTGCTTCATTGATACAAAAAATTTAAAAACGTTCCTGGAAAATTTAAACAGTTGGCAAATGTAAAATAATACTTGCCAAGTGTAACGTTGGCGGGGGAATTTAATTGGGGGATAGTTTTGAGTTATGAATGATGAGTGATAAATGATGAATTCCGAATAACGAACTACGAATCTGAAAAAAATACCAGAATGATGAACCAAACTCCATGAACTATTACCAACCCTATGAACCATTGGGTACTGACCATCAACCATCGACCATCAACCATCAACCATGAACAATGACCCACCAAAAAAAATCCCACCATGCGGTGGGATCTTTTTTTGCTTCAACTTCAACTCAACTATTGAAACTTCTTATTTGATCATGATCATAGCAAGCGGGTTGTATACCGGCAATATGAAGCGATCGTTTTCTACCTTGGCAGTTGTGCCAGGTACTTTATTGTTAATTTTCTTCAACTCCTGCTCAATTTTTTCTTTGGCTTTTTGCAAAGAGTCCTTCATTTTTTGCTGGTTGCTTTGAATGTTCACTTTAAGAGAGTCGATGGTTTTTTGATTGCGCTCATTCTCGTACCGGTAGTTGTCATCAGTATTGTCTTCTACCTGTATGCCATTTTCGTTGATCCTTACCCTGTTTTTGCCATCCCGGATATCTATGCCATTCTCGTTAATCCTCACCCGCTCCTCATCTCTCCACTCATCGGCAGGCTTGCCATCCAGCGTTTGCAATCCACCTTCCTGCATAATATAATCTACGTTTTTCTCCCAGCCCTGTTCTACATCATCCATCTCCAGGTTCCAATCGTTTCTCCAGGGGCCAGTCACTTCTATATTATTGCCCCATCCTACGTTTTCATTTACTCTTATCTGCTTGCCCACCGGCACATAAATGGTAAGAATCACTCTTTGATTGCGAAACTTATTGGTTTTATTAATGGCCAGGCCTCTGTCTATTACCAGCAAAGAATCTAACTGGTAAGCGTTGAACTCAATGGTAGAAGCCATTGTATCGGCACTGCGCCTGTTGCGGCCATTTGCCAACCTCAGCATAGAAACCCTAAAGCTGTCGTTGCTGGATTTTACAATGTTGATCCTCACATTGCCCACGTAAGCGGTGTCATCTTCAATGGCAGAAAAGGGTTCCATCCTAAACCACTGGTTGCGGTAATATTGTTTGCCAGGCGTTAGGGTGGTTACTTCCATTTTATTTAAAGCAGGATTGCTGAGCGGCACAGCTTCTTCATTGATAGAGCTGGTGCTGCGGAAATCTCTTCCTACCGTAGTAATCAGACCTGCAAAACAGATGATGCCCAATATCCACATGGCTATAAAAGAAGTACGCAATAATCTCCGACTGGTTTTAATTTTTGCAAGGCGGCGAATGATCCATGTAATGATGCCGATGATGGGTACTGCAATAAAGAAGATCAGGGTGCCCCATGCAAACGCATTTTGCCATCCATCTCTCAACACAAAGTCTTTAACAGGGAACATTCCTATAGATACGATACCGAAGCCAAAAAGAGCAACGATAAAACTAATGGCTATGCAACCGATGATAAAATAAGCGAACACTTTAAAGAGCAGGATGATCACATCGCCCAGGCCGCGGCTACTTCTTTTGGCTAAAGGCGCTAGTTCTGCGCCTACCGCTTTACTCTTGTCTGTTGCAAAGGTTTTA
>JBKJKD010000081.1:0-3338 GCA_046597635.1 Ferruginibacter sp.
ATCATGCTGCCCTTATCTCCTAAAATAATTCCTTTTTGGGTATCCCGCTGCACGATGATATCTGCTGATATTTTGATGAGCGTAGTTTTTTCCTTGTACTCCCGCACCAGTACCGCAGTGTGATATGGTAATTCTTCCTGGTATAGCTGGTAAACTTTTTCACGAATTAACTCACTCACAAAAAATTTAGTAGGCAAATCGCTGATGTCATCACCTTCATAAAAGGGGTGTCCCTCCGGAAGGTAAAACAGGATGCGCTCCAGGAGCTCAGCAATGCCTGTTTTCTTTAAGGCAGAAATTAATACCACTTCTTTGCAATAGGGTTGTGCTTCAAAAAATGTTTTAGTACGCAAGATGGTTGCTTCATCCTTCACAGCATCTACTTTATTGAGGACTACCACTACAGGTGCTTTTAATTTCAAGCTTTTGAATATTTCGTGGCTGGAATCTGCAGGTTCTCTTGCGTCTGCCATCAGCAACGCAACGTCAGCATCTTCAAGGCTACCTTTTACGGCAGACATCATTTTTTCGTGAAGTTTGTAGCGGGGATCAATAATACCCGGAGTATCTGAAAAAATAATCTGGTAGTCATCGGTATTTAAAATGGCTTTAATCCTGTGGCGGGTGGTTTGCACTTTGTGCGACACTATAGCCATCTTTTCGCCCATGAGCGCATTAAGCAAGGTGCTCTTACCAGCATTGGGCTTACCAAAAATATTAACGAAACCAACCTTCATTGCGTGACCAATTTTTAAGCGTACTTAAAATTGATTACCACATATGAAATGAATGAAGAGGAGATAATCAATTCTACAGCACAGTGTATGTACTAAGAAAAATAGAAAAAGCCCGGAATCCCAGGCTTCTCTTTTTGTTTTTTGTTGCGAAGAGAAGGATCGAACTTCTGACCTTCGGGTTATGAGCCCGACGAGCTACCGCTGCTCTACTTCGCGGTGCAAATATAGAACTTTGCAGCTCTGCAGCCAAAAGATTTTGGAATTTATTTTAAACAGCCTTAATTGCGGCTTTCGATTTTGCTTACTCCACTATTTTTAATATTGACTTTTTGAGCATCGCCTTTGTAATAAATATGGCTGGCACCCGATGCCACGGCATTCAATTCCTGGGAAACATTCAACTTGAGATCGCTTGCTCCCGAGGCAGAAGCACTGCAGGTTTCAGCCTCAAGCTTATACGCATCTATGTCACTGGCACCACTACTATTTATAGTGAGTTGCAGCACATTCCCATCCAGCCTGGCTTCGCTTGCACCGCTAAGGGATATGCTGAATATCTTTAAATCTAAAGTGCCTTTCATAGTACTTGCCCCTGATAAATCCATTTTTAGATCATCTTGCGTTATAGAGCCAACAACCACCACAGTACTTGCTCCAGAGACGGCCAAAGCAGAAAGTTGTTTAAATGCCAAGTAAACCTTTAGCTGTCTGTTCTTCGTCCAGTTATTGCCGCCCGACCAAAAAATACGCAGCGTACGATCCTCCACTACGGTGGATATATCTGCTGTATATTTTGCCTCAGAAGCGCTGACTGCGAGCGATACCGCATCGCTCTGGCTAAGAACGAGATTGATATTACCTGAAACTTTGACTTTATCAAAATCTCCTTGCAGCATTCTGGTAGCTACGTTTGCGTCTACAACAACACGCTCCTGTGCCTGGCTTGAAAGTTGCACCAAGGCCGCAAAGCAAATCGCTATCAATTTTTTCATAATCATTTTACTTTTTTAACCACAGCTCCACCATTAACTGAACTTTTCTTTAAGGTTGCGTTTCCCGTGTAGCTAACCGAGGCACCGCTTTTGGCAAATGCGGTCATCTCCTTTTCTACATCTATTTTCACAGCTGCTCCACTATTGGCCTGCGCAGTACAAGTTTGGGCCTGCAGTGAGCCTCCTTTAAAAATAGCACCGCTGTTAGCCGATATGTCCACGTTGCTAGCTGTTCCAGCTAAAGTAATTTGCGCACCACTGGTAGCACTTACTTGCAAAGAAGAGAGTGCAACTGTTCCGGTTAACAATGACCCGCTGGTACATTCGATAGAAAGATCGTCCACTTTAAATGGATTTACCAGACGGGTAATGGCTCCGCCTGAGGATTTGATAGATTGGATATCTTTCACAGAAAGATAAGCTATCAACTTACGATTCTTGTAATTATTATAAGAAAGCCCCTCATTGTCGTAGTAAATTTTCAAGACACCCTTTACAACTTCTGTTTTGAGCCTTTCTTCAAAACGATCTTCAGAAGCGCTTACTGCCAGCGCAACCTGGTCTGACTGGGTAAGGAATAACTGGATTCCGCTGCTAACGGAAATAGCACTGAAATCTGCATTCAGTATCCTTTCCTTAGCTTTTGGATCGTTGTATTCTTTTGTTGGTTGAGCCGTAGCTCCGAGGCTGGCGCACAGCAGAAAAATGACTAATAATTTATTCATGGCTATACTTTAGGAATGGTACGAACGGGTGTATCCATTTGTTACAAGTTAAAAAAAAATTATTCAATTAATTATTTCAACCTAGATTTGCATTCTGTTCTTTTAACACGACTGAATTTCCGGGGTGCTTCTTTCTAAGAGGCTGAGATCATACCCGATAACCTGCTCAGGATAATGCCTGCGAAGGGAGCGAAATTTTATACCGGCAACTCTGCCCGGATCTTCAGCACAAAATTTATTGGATGAGATTATCTTTTTTAGCAAGCCTGTGCCTGGCAACTCTCAGTTTGTATAGCCATGCGCAAACCCAAGCTCCTTTATTTAACGATACCAGCTTTTTGCAACCCGTAGAAGTAAATGCCGTGCGAGCCTCAGATAAAACTCCGGTAGCCAAAACCAACCTGGATCGTAAGGAGATTGCCGCCAAGAATATAGGCCAGGATCTTCCGTTTATTTTAAACTACACCCCATCTGTAGTGGTGAATGCAGATGCTGGTAATGGCATTGGTTACACCGGCATACGTATACGGGGCACCGACGCCAGCAGGATAAATATTACGCTGAACGGTATTCCCTATAACGATGCGGAAAGCCAGGGAACCTTTCTTGTAAACATTCCAGACATTGCATCTTCTGCCGGGAGCATACAGGTGCAAAGAGGCGTGGGCACGAGTACCAACGGAGCAGGTTCATTTGGCGGCAGTATCAATCTCAGCACCAACGAGGTTGTTACAAAAAAAGGATTGGAATTAAACAATACCGCAGGCAGCTTTCATTCCTTTAAAAATAGCCTTCTGTTTAACAGCGGTATTTTTGCCAAAAATTTTACGGTAGATGCAAGGCTCAGCAGCATCCGAAGCGATGGCTACATAGACAGGGCGAGG
>JBKJKD010000193.1:0-33800 GCA_046597635.1 Ferruginibacter sp.
TCCACAGTGGTTCGGCTACTTTCGTCGGTAAGTGTAACAATGTCGAATCCCTGGCGGGATGAGGAAGTGATAGAAAACATGCTGCAAAAGTTTTACTGCAAGGTAATGAGAGATTAAAAGAGAAAAAGATTTTTCAATCAGAAACAAGCCGGTATACTCAAATGAGTTTATTGTCTTTGGCATAGCGAAGCATGAGCTGTGTGCTGCTTACATTGAGTTTTTGCAGCAGATTTTTACGATGCGTTTCTACGGTGTAAGGGCTTAGAAATAAACGTTCTGCAATCTGTGGGCCGGTAAGCCCTTCGTAAAGCAAGTGGATAATCTCTTTTTCCCGCCGGGTGAGCACAGGCGTACTTTTCAATGCATCGCTCACTGTATTGTATTGCTCCAATATTTTCTGATTAGCCGCTTTACTTAAAAATATTTTATCGTTCATCACTTCATCGATGGCTACAATAAGTTCCTCTCTCTCCATATTTTTCAGCAGGTATCCATTGCCACCCCTTGCTAGAAATTGGGTAATAATGCCTGCCTCATTGGTAGAAGTAAGGCCAATAATCTTGACGGCTTTATTTGTTTTACGGATCTGGCTGCAGAGTTCCAGGCCGTCAATATCCGGCAGGCTAATGTCCAGCAAAATAATTTCGGGATTGTTTACCTGTAAAAAATCGATGGCTTCTTTGCCAGATTTACAGGTGCCTATTACTTGCAAGTAGTTTAAATCTTTTATCATGGTAGCTACACCATCGCTCACCAGTGGGTGATCATCAATTATCAAAATGCCGATCATAAATTAATTTTCATTCAACAAAAAATCCATCATCACTGTTGTGCCCGATTCCTTTTGTGAATCTATGGATAATTTGCCATTCAGGTAAGTAACCCTGCTTTCTACAGATGCAAGGCCTGCTTTTGTTTTTAAATCTGCTTCTGCTGTGTTAAAGCCGCGGCCATTATCTTCCACAATAATACCAAGCCTGTTACCATCTTTATTAAATTGAATAATAGCTTCTGTAGCTTTTGCATGCTTGATGATATTGTTCAGCAATTCCTGTATAATTCTAAAAAGCATCACTTCGGTTGAGCCATTGAGCCTTTTATCCATTCCATAGCTTTGCAAAGTAACAGTCAGTAATTTTCCGGCAGTAATGCTATTGCACAGTTCCTGTACGGCCTGCAGCAAACCGATTTTTATCAGCACTTCCGGCATCATGTTATGTGCAATACGTCTCACCTCTTCCGAGGCTGTGTTTACAATCTCGTAACTTTTTGTAAAAAGTTCGTCATCCTTTAACTGAGGTTGCTCATGTTGCAGCGTGCTGAAATACATTTTAATGGTAGAAAACAGTCCGCCCAATCCATCATGCAAATCCTTGGCAATTCTGGTTCGTTCGGTTTCCTGACCGTTTACCATAGACTGTAATGATACCACCTGCTGCTGGCGCTCCAAAAACTTAACCTGCTCCTGCTGCAGGAGCACATCCTTTTCTGCAAGCATTCTTTTTTGCCGGCTCTGCCTGTATAGCAGGCCAAGTAATAATAGTAGGGCTGCTGCTGTTATTCCTCCTATCATGAGTAATTTATTTCTTTGAAAAACTGCTAACTCCTTTTTACTATTCGAAACAATCAGTTCGGCTATTTCCTTTTCTTTTTTCACACTTTCATAGCGGGCCTCCAGGTATAAAGAAGATTTTTGTGATGCTTCGTTGCTTGCGCTATCTGCATACAACTTTTGCAACTCTCCCATTTCAAAAGCTGTTTTAAAATCACTTTTTTGCTGAGCAATCTTCTTTAAGGTTTCATAACTGCTGGCTCTTATGGCATGGTTGCCAAGAGACGCTGCCAGCTCATTTGCTACTAAAGCATATTGTTGTGCCAACGCAGCAGCTCCGGTTAATAGATAGGCTCCGGCTACATTGTTAGCTCCCTCGGCTTTCATGTAATTATTATCTGCGCTATCTGCCATGGCATACGCCTTCAGATACGAGCGGAGAGCAGCTAAATTATTTTTTAGAGCCGCATAATAAACTCCCTCTGTGTTGAGCAGCAACATTTCCAGAACCTGGTTATCGATTTTTGAAAGGTACAACCGGGCTGAATCAAGATACAGTTTAGCTTGTGGTAACTGTTCTAATTTAATATACGCATCTGATATATCGAGGTACATCATCAGCTTGTACCTTATTTCACTGGGATAATTTACAAACTGTAAACCCTTCTTTTCGTACTCAATTCCTTTTTCCAGTTGCTTTTCTGCAATTAAATTATGTCCGATGTTTCCGTACAACTGCGGTAGCCAATTTCTCAACTCGACTGTTTCGCTAGACCCTATCATGCCTGCCGCCTTGGTTAAGTATTCTACCGCTCCTTTGTAGTCAGATTGGTAATTGCTGAGCATTGCATGGGCATTCAAAATATTTGCGAGCAGAATGCTGTCAGAAATTACCGTTGCCTTTCTCTCAGCGTCATTTAAATAAAAAATGGCGCTGTCGTACACCGTAAGATTCGTAAAAATCATACCGGCATTGTAATAGATGCGGGCCTGCTGCATTTGAGTGCCCGCCTTATCTGCCACTTGCAAAGATGCCCTGCTGTATAGCAGCGCCGAGTCATATTCTCCTCGGTTAAAATAATGTCGAATGAGCTCGCTACAGGCTTTGACCGAATTAGTATCGGGCATACTTTTAAAAGCGAGCGATCGCAAACTATCCAGCTTTTTAGAATGTTCCACCTGAGCCTGTGACAGAAGACAACTTATGATCGCACAGCAACAAATGAATACTGCTTTTTTAGCCATTCTACAGTTTTATGAAAAGTACGACAATATTGGTTGGCCGTTCTACCTGCATACAGGTATTTTTCAAAACAAAATTCACTAGAAGTAGGGATAGAATACCAGCTTAAAAGTTTGCACATTTAACGTCTAAACGCTTTACAAATGAAATATTTTTTACTCTCTCTTTTTTTGTTACCCATGCTCGTTGCCGGCCAGGCTACACAGAGCAGCGACGGCCCTATCTTTTACTATTTTGGAAAAACAAAGGTTAACCTTCAAGCTAGCAGCAGTAAAATTTATCTGCGGGTACCCATTACCGGTTTGGCAACAGTAAAAGCCCGCCTTAGAAGTAATTATCAGCTCGCAGAAAAATCATTTACCAGCCTGCAGGCAGACAACTTTCTTGTGGTTGATCTAGCTAAAAGCAATGTGAGCACCCAACTAAAAGCTATTGTAAACGCATTGAATGCAAGTGGAGAAGCAAGTTTGGCTAGACCCGTGCTAATTGCCAACGATGGAAAGGACGTTGTAATAGATGAAGGCTTTTATGTAAAATTAAAACCTGGCACCAGCTATAATCAACTTACAAATGTTGCAGGCCAGTACAATTGCATTATAGATAAAGCCTATGCCTATAACAACAAGACCTACCTGCTAAAGGCGGGTTCAATTAATAAATATGATGGCTTAAAAATGGCTAACCTCTTTTTTGAAACTGGTTTATTTGATTATGCCGAACCAGATTTTAGACTGCTGGAGGGATTGCAGTCTACCCCGAACGACCCGCTATTTAACTTGCAGTGGAGTGCTGTTAATACCGGCGCAGCCAACCAGGGAAGCGGGACAGTTGGTGCAGATATAGACTTGGACGAAGCGTGGGATATCACCACCGGCAATGCAGCCATAAAAATTGCGGTATTGGATGAAGGTGTACAAAGAACGCACCCCGATCTTATCAATAACATCTCCCCGTTGGGTTTTGGATTGCTGGCAGGCAATGCAACCACTGGTGATATTTTAGCCTCCACCCGTTCGCATGGAACCAGTTGTGCAGGCATCATAGCTGCGGAAGCCAACAACAATATTGGCATTGCCGGGGTTGCTCCATTAAGCAAATTAATTCCGGTAAATATTACGGTAAACACCACTGGTACCTTTGGCACTTCTGCACAAATTGCACAAGGATTGGACTGGGCATGGAACGAGGGCGGGGCTGATATTTTATCTAACTCCTGGGGCGGCGGCACTGCCTCCTCATTAGTTCAGGATGCCATCCGCAGAGCGGTTACTTTAGGCCGTGGCGGAAAGGGTGCCATCGTGGTTTTTGCCAGCGGCAACAACGATGCGGGGCTATCAAACCCAGCCATATTTCCTGAAACCATTGCAGTGGGCGCTATGAGCATGTGCTACCAAAGAAAATCCGGTGCCTCCTGCGATAACGAAACTTTTTGGGGTGGTAATTATGGAACGGGATTGGATATTGCCGCTCCCGGTGTGCGCATTGCCACTACCCGAAATACAGGAACCGGCACAGCCCCTAACTTAGATTACAATCTCACTTTCAATGGCACATCTTCTGCCACCCCAATTGTATCTGGCGTTGCAGCCTTGGTGCTAAGCATCAACAGCAATTATACACAGGCACAGGTTAGAGAAATCATAGAACGCAGCGCTAAAAAAGTGGGTGCTTACGTTTATGCTCCTACGGTGGGCCAGCCCAATGGTTCCTGGACGTCGGAACTTGGGCACGGTATGGTGAATGCAAAAAATGCGGTACTGGCTGCACAAAATCCTGCCTTTTGCAGGGTAGATGTTTCGGCTTCCGGTGCATTGCAGGTGTGCAGCTCTGGTGCTGTTCCGCTGCAGGTAACCAACAACGTTAGCGGAAACAATTACGCATGGAGAAGGGATGGGAATATTGTGGGAACTGGTACTTCTTTTAATGCCAACGTTACCGGTAACTACGATGTGGTACTCACAACCGGTACTGGCTGTAAGGATACCTCTTATGCTTTTCCAGTAATTGTTTCTGCTCCGCAGGGAATACTCACCGCCGATGCTGGCAGAGATACCAGCCTCTGCTCTGGCGCTAAACTATTTATTGGAGGTGGTCCTGCAGGGTTTGGCGGCACAGGTATCATACACCCAATGCGGGCCATGGCAGCAGATATTTCCAATAATGTCTTCTTACGGTTTGATCCTGCACAACCTTCTTTAAATTATAAAACGATCAAATCAACCTTTATTACTGCACCAGCAACCGATGAATTCTATGCGGGCGCTGCCGCCACTCCTTTTGGCTTGTACATGATAAACAGGTTTAGTAAAATAATGGTGAAAATAGATACCGCCAATGGTACAACTTACCCAATTGGCTTAACTACAAGCAGTGCTGTTAGTTTTAATGGAATGACTTATGATCCCTCGACCGGTAAAATATTTGCTATCGGAAGTTCAGGAACTACCAATCAATTGTACGAGATTAATCGAATAACTGGTGCAGCTAGCTTTATCAATTCTATAAGCGGTGTGGGTACCAACAGTATCATTAGTTTAAGTGCGGATAATAGCGGCCAACTGTATGGCCTGCGTTTATCAACTACCACAAATGTAAGCGCACAGCTAATGGCCATCAATAAAACGACCGGTGTTGCAACAACCGTAGGCAATACTGGCTTCCTGGCCAATTTTGCGCAAAGCGGTGATGCAGATCCCATTACCGATGAACTATACCAAACTGCCGTCACTTCTGTATTATCCGGCAACAGCTTTACTGGCCTAGGGTTCTGGAAACTGAATAAAATAAGTGGCCTTGCTACACTAATAGGCAGCGTGGCGCAGCCATTCAATTCATTAGATGCATTGGCGTTTGCCAATAAAGAATATAAGTACCAGTGGAGCCCGGCTACCAATTTGAGCAACCCCAATGATGCCAATCCACAATTTACTGCAACAACAGCCGGCACATTTTCCTATACCCTAACCATAACAGATCTTTGTGGAAATACCGCTACCGACCAAGTAACAATTGTTGTAAATGCCCCTCCGCCGTTGGCCGTTATTAATCCTGCCCCTGTGCTTTCTCACCGCAATGCATTTGCCGGAACTCTAAGCTATACCCAACAGGGCGGATTAAATTATACCTGGGTTCAGGATGGAGTAGTGCAGGGTAATACAACCAACAGTTTTCCTGTTTCATTTAATAATTCTCCTTTTTCACAATTCACGGTGAGAGCTACCAACCCTGTTACAGGTTGTATAAGCAACAGTACACCTGTTTCGTTCACGTATTCTGTCGGTGTGCTATTGAACAACAATGCGGCACTCAATGTTTGTGATAGTACCTTCTACGACGCAGGCGGACCAACTGGTTTAACAGGCAGTAACTTTACAAGAACCTTTACCCCATCAACGCCCGGCACTAAACTCAAGCTGAGTTTTTACAATCTTCAATTGGCTCAATTTGCCACGCTATTTATTTATGACGGCCCGGATGCCAATTCCCCCAGAATAGAAGCACTGGATAATACTTTTAACGGAAGCACTTTAAAAGAATTTACTGCATCTAATCCTGATGGTTTGTTAACCGTAAGGTTTGCCATTGGCAGTTCACAGAGCTCCGGTTGGCTGGCAGGTATCACTTGCGAAACAGGCTTACAATTTAGAACCGTTAGCAATGGCAATTGGCTAGCGAATGGCATCTGGGAAAGTAAATTACCGGCTGCCCCCGAAACAGCCTGGGCTCCAGCTACAAGATTGCCCAACAAAGGAGATGATCTTATTTCCGTTCGTCATGATGTAGGTTTAAATCAACCATTGCAAATAGATGATGTGGTGATTACCTCCACAGGAAAAATAAATGTAAATGGAAGCGGCTCTTTCAATTTATATAGAGTGAAGCCTGCCACAGAATTAATGGTGCAAACGGGCGGCACCTTACAATTGGCAAGCAGCAGTTTTCTATTTGGCAGTGGTAAAATTGAACTAAAGGGGAATCTCCAAAATGAAGGAGCAATAACCGTAGATGAACTCATAGTGAACGGCACTACAGCACAGCAACTAATCAATACAACTGCTACTGCCAGTACCATAACAAAACTTACAATGAACAATGCTGCAGGCATAACCGTGCAGGGCATACACAAAGTGGGCTCTCTGGAATTAACCAACGGACTTATTAATACATCTGCTACCAACACATTTATTTTAGAAAACCCATCAACCGGTACCGACGGCTCTTATGTAAATGGTGTGCTGCGGTTTATGGGTAAATCCGGCATGAACTTTACCCTCCCAATTGGTAAAAACGGTGCTTATCGTCCCATCATTTTATCTGCCAGTAGTGCCGATGGAGAAGGGTCCGCATTGATGCAGGCCGAAGTGATTTCCGGTGCACCGCCAACCCGTACATTACCTGTTACTTTAAATAATGTTTCTACGGTTAGATATTATCAGGTATCTGCAATTAACAATCCGGTAAATCTCCGTGACTTTGGTATCACATTGCCATATGGCACAGATGATGCAGTGCAGGACCATACCATTTTAAAAATTGCAAAAGATAATGGAGCCGGAGCATGGATCGATCTGGGCGGCACTGCCACTGGTGCGGCGCCGGGAACTATCACGAGCAACGAGTTTAGCAGCTTCAGCGATTTTGTTTTAGCAAATGTAGTAGCCGGACCGCTACCAGTTACGCTGCTAAGTTTCAGTGGTAGATTGCAGAATGCACAGGCGCTGCTTCAGTGGACTTCAGAAAACGAACTCAATTTTGACCGCTACCAAATTGAAAGAAGTAGTGACGGAATTAATTTTAATGCGGTTGCATCCGTAAATGCAAGACGCTCCATACAAACCGCCTCCTACAATCATACAGATCAACAATTACCAGCAAGTGCAATTATTTACTATCGCTTAAAATTGATTGACATAGACGGGCAGTATCGCTACAGCAATATCATTCAGCTAAGAAGAGAAGCGATTGTACAAAGCCGGATTGTTTCGCTGGCACCCAATCCATTCAATAGCAAACTTACTATGCTGTACGAAAGCAGTAAAAAGGAACAAATTGCTGCTGCGGTTTTCAACAGCCAGGGGCAATTAATCAAACAACTATCTTTTACTGTTGCCGAAGGTGTAAATCAATTGTATTTTGAGGGAAGTAGATTGGCATCGGGAGTTTACCTGTTGCAATTAACAACAAGTGAACAAGTGATTACCCAAAAGATCATCAAACAATAAACGGAGTTTTTCTTCATACAATGCCGGTTCCTGCTTGCAGGGCCGGCATTTATTTTTCCATGTTTTCTTTTTGGCCTTTGCCATCACTCATGCTTCAGCCATTACCGCAAATATCTGGTAAGACAGTACAAGATATTACTCTACATAAAAAGCTGAAATTGATCTTTAAGTAGCTCCAATTTATTTGCCCCTTTGTTTTTATAAATAATATATCTTAGCAATGCCATTAACAATTTTTGCCAAACACTGCAGGCTATTTTATTATGAGAGTGCCCAAAACTAATTTCTTCTACAGGATCCTGGCCGTCCTGGTTCATGCACTTTTAAACTTTATTGTACTATCGTCTGTGTTGTCTTACGATATCAGCGGAAGTTGGCTAAGCTTCTTTCTATTTATGTTGCTGTGTGTAATACTCTTCACCTTATTTGTTTTGCATTTATCCATATTCATTCGCTTTCTTAAATCAACCTCTCCATGATTTCTCTAGTAATTTTCATTGTTGCATTTTTAATTGCAGCCATATTTTTAGGCATTTTTAAAAAATCTGCTTACAGTAATACTGGTGGTGGTTCTAAATTTTCCGCTGTGCTTCGCATTATGGGAGCCCTGCTCATAGCTGTGGTTTTAGTGGCAGTGAACCCGGTAAATATTGAGCGCATAGATGCCGGCCATGTAGGCATTAAGGTGAGCAACGTGGGCGATAACCGTGGTGTGGGCAAAACAGAATATGTAACGGGTTGGGTTTTTTACAATTCATGGATATCCCGCATTTACGAATTTCCCATTCACCAGCAACATATAGATTACGAGGCGGCAGATATTGTAACAAGGGGCGGATTCAGGGCCACCATCAAACCATCTTTCAACTACTCTATCAATGCGGGGAATGTGGCAGATATGTTTCAAAATCTTCGGGTAGGCGTTAAGGATATGGAGCAGGGCTGGTTAAAAAATGCCATTGTAGGTTCGGTAAATGATGTGGCCAACCGCTATACGGTAGATTCTATTTTTAACCACCGGGAAGAGTTTGAATCGGATATTGTGAAGGAATGTAATAAGCGTGTTTCAAAATGGTTCAACGTATCTCAGCTCCGAACCAACATCATTCCCCCACAGGAAATCTCAGAATCTATTGTTGCCAAAACCCGGGCCATACAAGAAGTACAGGTAGCCGAAAACCGACGCCAGGTGGCCGTTGCAGACGCCGAGAGAAAAATTGCAGAAGCAAGGGGCGATTCTGCGCAGGCCGTCATCCAGGCTGCCGGCCGGGCAGAAGCAATTAAAAAAGAACAGACTTCACTTACGCCCTTATATATTGATTACATAAAAGTGCAAAAATGGAGTGGGCAGGTACCCACCACCGTTGCAGGGAGTGGCAGTGGTTTCATTATGCAACTGCCCAAAGATGCCAGAGATAATTAATAAGCTGTGTAGTAAATGAAAGTGGCAGACCGCTGATAATTGATATTTATTGCAATATGACCGTAAATATTATTAATTTCAGGGCTGATTGATTGCTATGTCGCTCCTTCCTAAAAACAATTCCGATTCTAAAATCAGTGAATTACAGTACCAGGTTGCTGTATATGAGGATCAGACTGCCTACAAGGCTTTGTTCTTTTCCTTGTTCCCTTCTATCCAGAACTTTGCATTTTCAATTACAAAGTCAAGGGTGCTGGCCGAAGAAATAGCCTCCGATCTTTTAATGGATGTGTGGACACGCCGTAAAAAATTAATGGAGATCGAAAACCTCAAACTGTATCTATTTGTGGGGGCAAAGCATGCTGCCATTCATAAATTGAAACTGGAAAATAAGTTCTCCCGGTTTTCCCTGGACGATTTGCAGGTTGAATTCATTTCAGAATACATAAACCCTGAAGTGTCTGCAGAGTTACATGAAATGCAGGAGAAGATTGCGAAGGCAGTAAAAGACTTGCCCCCATCTTGCCAACTCATTTATAAGCTGGCCAAAGAGGACCGCTTAAAATATAAAGAGATTGCTCAGCTACTTGATTTAAGTATAAAAACAATCGATCACCAACTCTCCATCGCACTCAAAAAGATAGCAACTGCACTACACTACCACAATCCAAAAAAAAATGATTCCTGAGTTAGGGGAATTTTAACGTTTTGTACTCCTTACTTTACTAATGTCGAATGATCGCATCTGGATACTATTGGCCCGGCAGCTTTCCGGTGAAGCATCTCTAACAGAGTTGGAAGAATTAGAGCGGCTCAGAACTTTGTCTCACAAGCAAGAGAAAGCGGTAGATGATGTAGTCAATTGGTGGTCGCATAACCCGGCTGCTGACACCGATTTTCTGGAAGCCACCTACCTTGCTCATCTGGAAAGGATGAAAGACAAAGGTTTTGATTTGCAGCAAGACCTGATGGATACAACTTATTTAGCCGACTCCCAAGATGATGCCATAAGCGGCCCTGATTTTAGAGGCAGCTTCAACTTAAAAAGAATGCTGATTGCTGGTATCATGATTACCAGTCTGGCTGCAGCCTGGTTTTTTTTAAAGCCAGACCGGCGCCCACAAATAATAGCTAACATTTCAAAGCCTGCCGAGGTGGCCACACGAAATGGTGCCCGCTCTAAAATATTATTACCTGATGGAACCAATGTGTGGCTTAATTCTGGTAGCAAAATAACCTACAACAAGGACCTCGATACCAGTGCCATCCGGGAAGTTTATCTTTCTGGCGAAGCATTTTTTGATGTGGTGAAAAATGCCGGACGGCCTTTTGTAATTCACACAGCCAAAATGGATGTGAAAGTACTGGGCACACGGTTTAACATAAAGGCATACGAAGATGATCAAACAACGGAAACAAGTCTTATAAAAGGAAGTGTAGAAGTTTCTCTAAACAACAACCCGGAACGAAAATATCTTTTAAAGCCCAATCAGAAACTGGTTTTATCAAACGATTTGCCTGTAAAAGCAGCTAAAGACATGGTACCCGTTGCCTTACCTCAAGTTGCTACAAACCTGGTAGAGATAAAGCCCCTCACTTACCTGCAAGGAACCGAAACAGATATTGAATCTAGCTGGACAAAAAATTTACTCTCCTTCGAAGACGAAGCCTTTATAGACGTTGCAAAGAAAATGGAAAGATGGTACGACGTAAACATCGAGTTTAAAAACAGGCGTTGGGAACAAAAATTTTTGAATGGATCTTTTGAAAAAGAATCCCTGGAACAAGCGCTAAAAGCATTGAAGTATACGACCGGATTTAATTACAGCATTGACCATAACAGGATCACGATTTACTAACTAAAACCAACAACATTATGAACCATTCAATAGACTCTGGCTAAAAAGCTACATACAAAGCTAATGGGAACATTATTATGATTCCCGTTGTGTTGCAATCCCCGGAGGGTAAGGAGTGCAGTATTATAGCAAAAGTTACCCCAACACTTAAACTACCAAAAGTTAATTTATGAAAAATGATACATCGATTGCCAAGGCCTATTCAGCCTTCAAAAAGCCATTAACTGTTATGAAACTTACGATCATCCTGGTGGTCTTTTGCTGCATACAATCCTTCGCAGGCATTAATGCACAACCCATCACCCTCAATGCCGACAACAAGGCTATTGCACAGGTACTCACTGCTATCGAAAAACAAGCAGGCTACCGCTTTCTTTTTGACAGCAGGTTGAAAGACCTCAAACAAAAAGTTTCCTTAAGCTTTACCAATGCAATGCTGAACGAAGTGTTGAGAAAATTATTCGCAGGAACCAGCCTCACTTTCCAGGAAATGGACAACAACCTGGTTGCTATCCGCTCGGTAACTGCGGCCATGGCAGACATTACGGTTTCCGGAAAAGTAACCAGCGAAGACGGCCAGGCTATCCCCGGTGTAAGCGTTAAAGTAAAAGGATCTGCAGCCGGAATGGCCACGTCCATAGATGGTAGCTACTCCTTGACTGTCGCAGATAATGCCGTCTTGGTTTTTTCATCTGTAGGTTACGAAAACCAGGAAGTAAGCGTAAATGGAAGAACTTCTATTGATGTGACGCTGAAAAGTAACGTTCAGGTGAATGAACAAGTAATAGTAGTAGGTTATGGTACGTCACGCAAAAAAGACCTCACCGGTTCGGTTGTATCCGTTTCGGGTGCAGAGTTGGCTAAGCAACCCGTGCTTACTGCCACACAAGCGGTGCAAGGAAAGGTAGCGGGTGTGCAGGTAATTTCAAGTGGCGATCCTAATGCCTTGCCCATCATCCGCATCAGGGGTACCGGTACCATGTTAGGCGGTGCAAACCCTTTGTATGTTGTAGATGGTGTTATCAACGATGATATCCGAAACATTAACTCGGCCGATATCACCAGCATGGAAATTCTAAAAGATGCATCTGCCACAGCCATTTACGGTATGCGTGCTGCCAATGGTGTTGTTTTAATTACCACAAAAAAGGGAAGAGTGGGTAAGATGAAGGTAAACTACGATGCAACGCTGGGTATTAAGGAGGCTTCTAACTTAGTAAACATGGCTGGTGCCAACCAATATGCAGGTTATGTAAACGAAGCAAGCGTATACTACGGAAGTGGCGACAGCATCGTAACCCAGGCACAACTTACAAACGGAGCCAATACCGATTGGTATGATGAGATTCTCAAAAGAGGCTTCTTTCAAAATCATAACTTATCACTATCTGGCGGCAGCGAAAAAATAAACTATTTCCTGAGTGCCGGTCTTTTAACAGACGAAGGAATTATTCGCACAAACGATTTTAGAAGATTTACCATAAGAAATAACAACGATTATAAAATCACGAACAATTTTAAAGTATCCACGCTGCTATCTTATGCCCGGTCTGATGTGAGAAATGTGGACCTCGGTGCATTTAACGTTGCTTATCGTGCAGCTCCTTACGTGCCCGCAAAACTAAATGGTTTGTATGGCAACACATCGCTTTCTAACAACGTGGGCAATCCCATTTTAGACCAGGACAAAAATAATAATTCCGGACTCGGAGATCGTTTCCAGGGAAACGTAGTTGCAGAATTCAAACCAATTACCTGGCTCACACTTCGTTCAAGTTACGGGGTTGATAAAAACAATTTCAGAAGTGTGTTGTATGGATTTAAGTACGCCAACCAGGGACCAGACAATGTGTTTACCACCTCTGGTAGCAACCAGGTGAGAGACAATAGCCGCCTGACTGTAACTGAAGTTCAGGGTAACCGTTGGGTTTGGGATAACACCGCTACTATGGCCAAGAAATTTGGGGATCATAGTTTCAACCTGCTGGTAGGTACTACAGCAGAGCAAATCAGGTTCAACGAAATTGGAGGGTCAAGAATTGATGTTCCGGAAGATAAGGACCAATGGTACTTAAACGCTGGTGCTACTTTGGGCGCTACCAACTTTAACGGAGGCGATAAATCTACCCGTAATTCTTACCTGTCTCGTTTAAATTATAATTACAAAGACAAATATTTTTTAACTGCTACCGGAAGGTATGATGGCACGAGCCGCTTACCCAAAGATAACAGGTGGGGCTTCTTCCCTTCTGTAGGTGTTGGTTGGGCCATAAGCAGCGAATCTTTTATGGATGATCAAAAAACTTTTGACAATCTAAAACTCCGGGCCAGTTATGGTAAAGTGGGTAACGATGGTATTCCCAGCAATGCTTTCACAGCCCTGGCTACACCAAACCTTCCCTACTTTTTTAATGGTACAGAAGTGCTCAATTTTAGATTGGAACAACTGTTTGACCCACAAATCAGATGGGAGGTTACCACAGAGTTGAACCTCGGTCTTGACTTCACATTGCTTAAAAACAAACTTTCTGGTTCTGTGGATGTTTACGATCGTAAAACAGAAGATGCCCTGGTACGTATTAAAACACCGACCATTTTGGGAGATGACGAATACATCACCAATGCGGCTACTTTTACCAACAAAGGTGTGGAGCTGGCGTTAGACTGGAAAGATAAAGTGAGTACAGACTGGAGTTATAGCCTTGGAGCCAATGCGGCATTTAACCAAAACCGTATTAAGAACCTTAATGGTGGTACTGCCATACCCGACGGTGGCGTTGGAGGTCAGGGTACCACTACGCTTTCCGACAATGGTCAACCTATTGGTAGCTTTTTTCTTTGGGAAGCAATTGGTGTTTTTCAAACTGCCCAGGAAATTGCAGGCTCTGCTCAACCTTCAGCAAAACCCGGCGACCTTATTTACAGGGATGTTGATGGCAATAAAGCAATAGATGCTAAGGACCGTGTGTTCCAGGGATCTTATCAACCAAAGGTTACCTATGGCGTAAATGCAAGCCTGGGGTATAAAAACCTTGACCTGTCTGTGAATGGTTACGGTACCAGCGGCGGAAAAATTTACAATGGTAAAAAAGCGGCAAGAGGAGACTTTAGAGATAATATAGAAACGGCTGTTGCACTCAACAGATGGACTCCCAACAATACCGGTACAGGTGTGCCAAGAGCTAACTTAAATGAATTGCCTGCGTCTACTTATTTCTTGGAGAAAGGAGATTTCTTCCGGATAAACAATCTTACCCTAGGGTATACTTTGGGATCTGGCGTGCTAAGTCGTATAAAGATGGAAAGCTTAAGAATATATGCAACCGTGCAAAACCTGGCAACATTTACCAAGTACAGCGGTTTTACTCCAGAGATCCTTTCGGGTAACACATTGGCTGGTGGTATAGAGTCTTCTATCTATCCTACTACCAGAACTTTTGCCTTTGGCGTAAATGTTGGGTTTTAATTTTTTAATCTTTTAAGAAATCAATTATGAAAAATAAATATATCATCACTTCACTTATCATAGGGTCGGTTGTTGCCAGTGGTTGCAACAAGGATTTCCTGGACGTAGACCCACAGGGCCAAACAACAGAAGTGTTGGCGCTCACTGATGCGTCTGCAGCTAATAAATTAATAGGCGGCGTGTACAACACACTTTACCTCGGCGGCTTTGGCTCAACCACCGTTGGCTTCCTGTGGGCGGTGAGCCTGGATGTGGCCAGCGATGATGCTGACAAAGGCAGTACTCCAGGAGATTTTTCTCCCTTGGGCGAAATCGACAATTTCACACACACACCTAACAATTTTATCTTCAATAACATTTGGAGTGGAAACTTTAGCGGTATTGTAGCTGCCAACAAAGCCATTGACATCCTAGATAAAAGCAGCATCGAAACCGCTGCCAAAAACAGGCTTTTGGGCGAAGCAAGGTTTTTAAGAGGTTTCTATTATTTTAATATGGTGCGTTTCTTTGGAGCCGTTCCTAAAATTATAACAGTACCCTTGCCAAGCGAAGGAAACAGCGATGCTCTGAACACAAGAGCACCTGTTGCAGAAATTTATGCAGCTATCATTGATGACTTACAGTTTGCCTCAGACAATCTCCCGCTAAAAGGCGAAAGCACCACACAAACGGGCAGAGCGAACAAAGGTGCGGCTCAGGCGTTTTTAGCTAAGGTATATTTGTATCAAAAAAACTGGCAGAAGGTATTTGATTTAACGAGCGCCGTTATTAACTCTAACAGGTATTCGCTGGTATCAGATTACAACCTGATTTTTAGAGAAAAATCAGTAGGTGGCCAGGGCGGAAACAACAATAGCGAATCTATTTTTGAAGTACAAACAGGCATCAATGCTGGCGAAAATGCGGTGAGTCCTTTGTTTAGCAACAGCCAGGGAGCAAGAGGTCGTGGAGGTTGGAACGATTTAGGGTTTGGTTTCAATACCCCTACCGCAGAGCTTAGTACTACCTACGAGGCTGGTGATACCAGGCGCAATGCTACCATTATTTTCATCAACCCTTCTACCCCGGCTCCGGCAACTGGCACCGTGTTGTGGGATGGATTTAGAATTCCTTCGAAAGATTCTGTAGAAAATGATCGGTACAATTACAAGGCCTATCATAGTACCATTGCCGAGTCGCCACAGGTTACCAATAACAAGGATACAAAGCCAAAAAATATACGCCTTATGCGCTATTCAGAAGTGTTGCTTATGTATGCAGAAGCAGCAGCTATGCTTGGCAATGCAGATGGAGCAAATAAACTAAACCAGGTAAGAAGTCGTTCTAATTTGCTGCCTACTGCGCTTTCACAAGCAAATGTGTGGAAGGAGCGTAGGACAGAACTGGCGATGGAAGCAGACCGGTTTTTAGACCTGGTTCGTCAAGGCAGAGCCGGTACAGTATTAAGGGCGCATGGTAAAGCTTTTGTGGATGGCAAGCACGAACTTTTCCCTGTACCACAGGCACAAAGAGACTTAAGCGGAAACAGGCTGACTCAAAATAACGGCTATCAATAACAATTAATTTAAAAAAAATACCATGCACAATTTTATCAATGTAAAATCTACAACGATTTTATCCCTGTCATTAGCCTTGCTAATGGGCAGTTGTACCAAAGTGGAAAAAGACGACAATTTTCCCGTGGGTGATGCTCCGCCTGTAGCAGGAGGATTTACCAATTCTTCAGAAATTGCGCCCACAAACCTTGTGGCCTATTTTCCTTTTGATGGTAATATCAATGACGCAAAAAATGGTGTGACCGGGGGAGTTGCCTCGGGTAGCAGCAGTTTTACTGCCGGTAGAAAAGGCCAGGCATATAAAGGTTCGTCCAATGCCTTTGTGGTTTATAGCAACCCCGGGCCGATAGCCACTTTAACGAGCTTTACCATAAGCATGTGGGTAAATACCAACCGCCACGATGGTGGCGCTATGGGGCTTTTTGCACTCGGCAAACAGGATGGCTCCTTCTGGGGTAATTTTTTCCTTTTTGTGGAGGGTCAAAATCCTGCCAACCCTGAGGACATGTTTATGAAACTGCATTTTGAAAAAAATAATGCTCCTTTTGTAGAACATTGGCTGGAGCCGAACGGACCCTTTAGAGCAAAAGATATGTACGGTGCCTGGAGACACATCGCCTGGACTTATGATGCTGCCACTTCAAAAGTAGGCTGGTTTATCAATGGCCAAAAAAAGGCATTACCTCCTGGTGCAGAAAGCAGGTTGGCAGATGGCAATGGCACGCCATTGGGTCCTTTGAATTTTAAGAACGCTACAAAATTTGTAATAGGTGGTTTTCAAAACAATGCCGGGGCTCCTTTTGGCAACCCAGAACCCTGGATGCTCAACTACACAGGTCTGATGGATGAATTCAGAATTTACAACAAGGCACTTTCAGAAGTAGAGATAAGTGCTATCCAGGTGTTAGAACGCCAGGGCAGGTAAGCGCTCGCTACTTTATAAATCACACGGAGGCTGCATTGAATAGAGACTATTACTTTGCAGCCTCTTTTTTTTCTTTCTATTTTAATCTCGATGGAATGAGCAGCACAAAGATTTTAATCCCGCTTTTAGTTTTGACATGCCTATTTGGATGTAAAAAAAGCAACGATAGCACAGTTACACCACCTCCTGTTGCAGAAAATTTCAAGATCAATTCAGTCAGCATCAACAACAACAGTAGCACTGCTATCTTGTATGATGTGCCACGAAACCCTGGTTTAAAAATATCTTTTTCTGCACCGGTAAAAAGGAGTTCAATTAATGCCGGCGTTGATCTTCAAAACAGAACCAGCCTGGTAGCATTGAATGCTATTTTTCAAAACGGCGACAGCGTTGTGGTGCTGCAACCAGTGAGTCCGCTGGCTTCCATCACAAAATATACCCTCAATATACTTAACAGCATTACCTCTCAAAAAAATACGCCCTTGTCATCTGGCAGTTCGGCAACTTTTGTAACATCTATTGACTCTAGCAGAAAGTTTCCTACCATTTCAGATAATGCCCTGCTCGATTTGGTACAGCAACAAACTTTCAAATATTTCTGGGATTTTGGTCATCCTGTTTCAGGCTTAGCCAGGGAAAGAAACAACGGAGATAACAACCTTGTTACTTCTGGTGGCAGTGGCTTTGGTATTATGGCCATCATCACTGCAGCAAACCGCGGCTTCATCACAAGAGCGCAGGCCATTACACGACTGCAAACTATGGTCGGTTTTTTAAAAAATACGGCTCAAACTTTTCATGGTGCCTTTCCCCATTGGATCAATGGCACTACCGGTGCGGTGATTCCGTTTAGCAATAAAGACAATGGTGCAGACCTTGTAGAAACTTCCTTCCTCGTGCAGGGCTTGCTTTGCGCACGCCAGTATTTTGATGATGCCGGCGTTACAGAGACCAGTCTACGCACTGACATCAACACTATATGTAACCGGGTAGAATGGAGTTGGTTTAGAAACGGTGGACAAAATGTATTGTACTGGCATTGGAGCCCCAATTTTAATTGGGAAATTAACCTGCCTATAAAAGGCTGGAATGAAACACTCATCACTTATGTGCTGGCTGCTTCTTCTACCAGCTATGCTGTACCTGCAACAGTATACAACAACGGTTGGAAGGGTGGGCCCGATTACCTGAACGGAAATATCTACTACAGCTATAGTTTGCCATTAGGTCCTCCATTAGGTGGTCCGCTGTTCTTTTCGCACTACTCCTTCCTCGGCATTAACCCAAACGGCCTTACAGATGCATCGGTAAGCTATACGACTCAAACTAAAAATCATACGCTCATCAATTATAATTACTGCCGTGCCAACCCCAGAAATTATTATGGCTATAGTGATTCGGTATGGGGTTTAACAGCCAGCGACATTGAAGGCGGCTACAATGCAAACTCCCCTACAAACGACGTTAGCGTGATATCCCCTACGGCAGCTTTATCTTCTATGCCTTACACACCGGCACAGTCTCTTGCGGCACTAAAATTTTATTACTATGTGCTGGGAGACAAACTTTGGAAAGAGTATGGATTTGTGGATGCCTTCTCTTTGCAGAATACCTGGTTTGCCAATTCATTTTTAGCCATCGACCAGGGACCCATTATTGTGATGATAGAAAATTACAGATCTAAACTTTTGTGGGATTTGTTTACCAGTTGCCCGGAAGTAAAAACCGGCATGCGCACACTTGGCTTTGTTGCACCCTATTTGTGATAAGTGAGTACACATAAATATTTTCAAAATCACGGCGCTTACTTCGAATAATGCCATCGGGTTGCGCAACCTTAATACGCTGAAAATGCGCAAGCATAACGCATGGTAGCATAATTTAAGAGAGAAAGTAAGGATAAGTAAGAGCGAACCCATTTTTAAAATATTTTTCGCCACGTTAGCTGACCATGGGAAACTACGCATTAAACCTGCTTGCAAGCTAAGTATGCAGCAGTAGAAATGAATTATATTTGGAAACACTCTTAACCAATCTACATGAAAAGTTTACTTCCTTTTGTCGCACTAACACTTCTCGTTTCCTGTGCTCCGCAACAAAATAAAATTGCCACAAAGTCAACAGGACTTTATTCAGCCGAAGGAAAAAATGTAATGCTTTATACCACGGCTGAGGGCACCGCTCAACGACTGTCGCAAGGAGGCACGTTAAGTTTTACAGACAAGGGCCAGCCTTTTGAAAACGAGATCACGATTTTTGTAGATCCTGATAAAACCTTTCAAACCTTTTTTGGCATCGGCGCCGCACTTACTGATGCTTCTGCAGAAACATTTTATAAAATACCGAAAGACAAGCAGCAAGAAATATTGCGGGCTTATTTCAACAAAGAAACCGGTATTGGTTATACCGTTGCCCGCACGAACATTCACAGTTGCGATTTTAGCAGTGGTAGTTATACCTATGTGCAGGAAGGTGACAAGGATCTCGCAACTTTTAATATTGACCACGATCGTACCTACAAAATGCCTTTCATTAAAGAAGCAATGGCTGCTGCCGGTGGCAAACTAGAGCTTTTTGCGAGCCCATGGAGCCCGCCCGCTTTTATGAAAGACAATAACAACATGCTAAAGGGCGGAAAACTTATGCCAGCGTTTTACGAAAGCTGGGCGTTGTATTACACCCGGTTTATAAAAGAATATGAAAAAGCAGGAATCCCCATCTGGGGCATCAGCATCCAAAACGAACCTATGGCCACCCAAACATGGGAAAGTTGTGTTTACACTGCAGAAGAGGAAAGAGATTTCTTAAAAAATCATCTGGGCCCAACCATGAAAAGAGAAGGCTTGCAGGATAAAAAAATAATTGTGTGGGATCACAATCGAGACCTGATGTATCAACGGGCTCAAACTTATTTTAAAGACCCCGAGGCTTCAAAATATATATGGGGCATTGGCTTTCATTGGTACGAAGACTGGAGCGGCGGCGTACCCATGTACGACAACGTACGAAGAGTTCACGAGGCCTTCCCTGATAAAAATATCTTTTTCACCGAGGGTTGTGCAGAAAGTTTTGACGCATCCAAATACAAGTCATGGGCGCTGGGCGAAGAGTATGGCCGCTCTATGATAACAGATTTTAACAACGGGATGGTGGGTTTTACAGATTGGAATATTTTGCTGGATGAAACCGGCGGACCCAACCACGTACAAAACTTTTGCTTTGCACCGGTACATGCCGATACCAAAACCGGCGAGGTCATTTACACCAGCTCTTACTATTACATTGGCCATTTTTCTAAATTTATAAAGCCGGGAGCAAAAAGAATTGCAGCAGCATCCAGCCGTAGCCAGCTACTTACCACGGCCTTTAGAAATACAGATGGCACTACCGTTGTGGTGGTAATGAATCAGGGAAATACCAACACACCGTACAGCTTATGGATCAATGGTAAAGCGGCTACAACAGAAGCCCAGCCTCATTCAATATCTACCCTCGTATTTTAATACATGATAAAATAACCCGAATGAAGAAAATGGTATTACATGCAGGGTTCCTGGCCTTGTTGGCATTGGCCAGTGGATGCAAAACAGGCAAGTCAGTTGTGGTGCCTGGTGAGCAAGCGGGCGTAATTGCTGACACGACCTTGTTTAGAAAAGTGCAGCAGCAAACCTTTCAATATTTTTGGGAGGGTGCCGAGCCCGTGAGTGGCCTGGCACCGGAGCGTATTCACACCGATAATATTTACCCTGAAAACGATCAAAATATTGTAACCAGTGGCGGCGGCGGCTTTGGGGTAATGGCCATACTCGTAGGCATAGAAAGAAATTTTGTAACCCGGCAAGCGGGCCTAAAGCAGTTAGAGAAGATTGTACAATTTTTAGAAACTGCCGATCGTTTTCATGGTGTATGGCCGCATTGGTGGAACGGCGAAACAGGAAAGGTAAAACCCTTCAGCAAATTTGATGATGGCGGCGACCTTGTAGAAACTTCCTTTATGTTACAGGGCCTGCTTTGTGTGCGCCAATATTTTAAAGACGGTAATGCTTCAGAAAAATCGCTGGCACAGCGCATAGACAAATTGTGGAGAACAACAGAGTTTGACTTTTACCGGAATGGTCAAAATGTATTGTACTGGCACTGGAGCCCCAACAACGGTTGGAAAATGAACTTCCCCGTACGTGGCTACAACGAATGCCTGATCATGTATGTGCTGGCTGCAGCCTCACCCACACATGGTATACCGGCTGAAGTATATCACGAAGGCTGGGCCGAAAATGGAAAAATTAAAGACACTTCTTCCTACGCAGGCTACACTTTACACATGCGGTACCAAGGAAATCCTCCACAAGGTGGTCCACTTTTCTGGGCACACTATTCTTATCTCGGGCTAGACCCACGGGGCCTAAAAGACCGGTATGTAAATTATTGGGACGAAAATAAAAGTCTTTCTATGATCAACTACCAATGGTGTGTAGACAATCCTAAAAACTTCAAGGGCTACGGCCCCAACAATTGGGGACTTACCGCCAGTTATTCCACCCAATTTTATGTAGCCCATGCTCCCAACGATGAAAACGACAAAGGCGTCATTACCCCTACGGCTGCCTTGTCATCTTTTCCATATACACCCACGCAGTCTGAAGCAGCGATGCGATATTGGTACAGCAGTTTGAAAGATAAAATCTGGGGGCCATATGGTTTTTACGATGCATTCAGTTTAGAAGAAAACTGGTTTCCTCAAAAATACCTTGCCATAGATCAGGGTCCCATAGTAGTGATGATGGAAAACCACAGAACTGGCTTGCTCTGGAATCTTTTTATGAGCTGTCCGGAAATAAAAGCTGGTTTAAAAAAGTTGGGCTTTGAAAGCCCACACCTGAATTAAAAATATTGTCGCAGATTGGTTGTTCATCTATTAAACTGCGGCGATAACTGACGAATATGTGGTAATTAAATTAAGATAATAAAGGAGCATCAAAAAATAATTTGCTACTCTGCAGCAAAATCTAAAAAGTCTACTTAACATGACAACCAATTTTTACAAGTTCATTGTAGCCGCTGTGTTATTGTGTTCATTTACCCCCGATGCCAGTTGTCAAACAGCTCCTTTTTACCAGGAAATTCAGGCATTCAAAAAACAGGACAGCCTCAACTTCCCGGTCAGCAAAACGATTTTATGTATCGGCAGTTCTTCTTTTACGAGATGGACGGACATGCAGGATTATTTTCCCGGCTATCCCATTTTAAATCGTGGTTTTGGTGGATCTACATTGCAAGACCTTGTCAGGTACCGGTATGAGATTTTGTATGCTTACCAACCCAAACAGATATTAATCTATTGTGGGGAGAATGATTTTGCCGACAGTGATACGGCAACGGTTGCAACCGTGGTAACACGCTTTACCACACTTTTTAATCTCATCAGGGCCAGGTATAAAAAGGTACCGGTGGTATTTGTATCCATGAAACCAAGCCCAAGCAGGGTACACCTCTTATCAAAATTTAGAGAGGCAAACGCACTCATCAGTCAATACCTGTCTACTCAAACAAAAGCTACATTTGTAGATGTATATCAGGATATGCTCCTCCCAGACGGAACCGTTATGAAGGATATTTTTTTGGAAGATCAGTTACACATGAATGCTAAAGGTTATGCCATCTGGCAAAAACGCATCAAAAAAGTATTGGTGAAATAAATTTTTAAAAATTTGAAAAAGAGGCTTCTTTATTTGGGCAGTACGTTGGTTGTAATACTTGCTTCCTGTGGGCAAGAGGTTAAAGTTACCAAAATAGCTTTTGGTTCCTGCGCACATGAAACAGAGCCGCAACCCATCCTGTCTTTGGCAGCAGATTACCGGCCAGAGCTCTTTATCTATTTAGGAGATAATATTTATGGCGATACCGACAACATGGATA
Organism: Ferruginibacter sp.; assembly: GCA_046597635.1. Classification (GTDB taxonomy): domain Bacteria; phylum Bacteroidota; class Bacteroidia; order Chitinophagales; family Chitinophagaceae; genus Ferruginibacter. The sequence continues at coordinate 23,163 of JBKJKD010000193.1, forward strand.
CCCTGAAAGCGAAATATGCTACACTTGCTGCAAAGCCTGAGTTTCAAAAACTCACTTCAAAAACTAAAACCCTCGCTATTTGGGACGATCATGACTACGGCAGCAACGATGCCGGAAAATATTATCCCAATAAAATAGCCACTAAAGAAATCTTCCTTAATTTTTTCAAAGAACCTGCAGAAAGCCAACGGAGACAACATGAAGGTATTTATCATGCAGAATATTTAACATACGGCAATAAAACCGTGCAGGTGATTTTGTTGGATAACAGGACATTTAGGAGTGACCTGCTCCCTTACGACACCCTTACAGCACCCAGAAAAAAATCTTTTTACCAGCTTGATTACAGCCCACACAGTTCTGCAGACAGTATCTTGCTGGGAGAAGAACAATGGCTTTGGCTGGAAACGGAATTGTTGAAAAAAGCAGACCTTCGTTTGATTGCAAGTGGTTCTCAGTTTGCCATAGAATATAATGGCTACGAAGCATGGGCCAATTTTCCGCATGAACAAAAAAGAATGCTCAACCTGATACAAAAAACCAAAGCGGCAGGGGTGATTTTTTTAACTGGCGATGTGCATTATGCAGAGATTTCAAAACTGGAAGAACCGGGTTTGTATCCCATTTATGATGTCACATCCAGCGGCATAACGTCTACATGGGATTTTGCCACGCCCAATAAAAATCGCATCGAAGGACCGGTAATGGAAAATCATTTTGGGCTCCTAAGTATAGAATGGAGAAAAGACCCCGTAATTTCAATGCAAATAATAGACAAGTACAATAATAGCCGAATTGAGTACAAAGTAAAGATCAGTGACCTTCAGTTTAAATAACATTCTTAAAACTAAAAAACACAAGCATGAAACAATTCCTTGCCGCCTTATGCATCATTTCGCTCTCCCTTAGTGCAGGCACTGCTGTTGCACAAGTAAACAGCGATGTAAAAATGAAGGTCTTCATAGATGCATTGATGAAAAAAATGACGTTGGATGAAAAGCTGGGACAGTTGAACCTACCAGGTAGCGGCGACATCGTGACTGGTCAGGCTAAAAGTTCCGACATAGGAGCAAAGATTCGGGAAGGAAAAGTAGGAGGGCTTTTTAATATTAAGTCTGTAGCGAAAATAAAAGAGGTGCAAAGAATTGCTGTGGAAGAGAGCCGCTTAAAAATACCCATGTTGTTTGGGATGGATGTAATACATGGTTATGAAACTGTTTTCCCAATTCCCCTGGGCATGAGTTGCACCTGGGATATGTCGGTGGTAGAACGCAGCGCACAAATAGCCGCCAGCGAAGCCAGCGCTGATGGTATTAACTGGACTTTTTCTCCCATGGTAGATATCAGCCGTGACCCACGCTGGGGAAGAGTTTCTGAAGGTAATGGTGAAGATCCGTACCTCGGTTCTCAAATTGCAAAAGCCATGGTGAAAGGTTACCAAGGAACTGATCTTACCAAAAATAATACGATACTTAGTTGCGTAAAACATTATGCCCTGTACGGTGCCGCAGAGGCCGGCCGTGATTATAATACCACAGACATGAGCCGTCAGCGCATGTACAACGAATATTTTCCACCTTACAAAGCAGCAGTAGATGCAGGCGCAGCATCTGTAATGGCTTCTTTTAACGAAGTAGACGGCATACCAGCTACTGCTAACAAGTGGTTGATGACAGACGTATTGCGCAAGCAGTGGGGCTTCAAAGGTTTTGTAGTTACAGATTATACCGGCATCAATGAAATGATCAACCATGGTATTGGAGATCTGCAAACGGTTTCTGCAAGGGCACTCATGGCTGGAATTGATATGGACATGGTGGGAGAAGGCTTGCTGCTTACCACAAAAAAATCTTTGCAGGAAGGAAAAGTTACCTGGGCACAAATTGAGGCTGCTTGCCGTAGAATATTGGAAGCAAAATACAAACTCGGTCTCTTTACCGATCCTTACAAATACTGCGATGCCGGCAGAGCCAAGGCAGAAGTTTTTTCTGAAGCCAACCGCAAAGAAGCACGCAGTATTGCAGCCCAGAGTTTCGTGTTGCTAAAAAACAACAACAACTTATTACCCATCAAAAAAACAGGCACCATCGCCCTCATAGGTCCATTGGCCAATAATAGCGAAAACATGGCGGGTACCTGGAGTGTGGCGGCCAATCACAGCCAGTCCACTTCTGTATTCACCGGTCTAAAGCAAGCCGTGGGTAACAACGCAAAAATTTTATACGCCAAAGGCAGCAACCTGGATGCAGACAGCCTCCTGGAACAACGTTCTACACTTTTTGGTAAAACATTGTATCGTGACGCCAGGCCAGACAGCGTGATTTTAAAAGAAGCACTCGACGTGGCCGCTCAAAGTGATGTGATCATTGCTGCCATCGGCGAAGCTGCTGAAATGAGTGGCGAAGCAAGCAGCCGCAGTAATATTCAAATACCCGCCATACAACAACAATTATTGAAGGCATTGTTGGCTACAGGCAAACCTGTGGTATTGGTATTGTTCACCGGCAGGCCACTCGCACTCAAATGGGAAAACGAATACGTGCCTGCTATTCTCAACGTTTGGTTTGGTGGCAGTGAGGCAGGAGATGCCATTGCAGATGTGTTGTTCGGCGATGTGAACCCTTCTGGTAAACTCAGCACCACCTTCCCGCAAAACGTAGGACAGGTGCCCTTGTTTTACAACCATAAAAATACCGGCAGACCTTTGGGAACATGGTTCGAAAAATTTCGCAGCAACTACCTGGATGTAAGCAACGAACCCGTGTATCCTTTCGGCTATGGCTTAAGCTACAGCAACTTTACCTACAGCGATGTAACAGTGAGCAACAAAAATCCCAAAGGAAACCAGACACTCACTGCTACGGTTACCGTAACCAATAGCAGCAACGTAGAGGGCAAAGAAGTAGTACAACTCTATATTCGGGATGTGGTGGGCACTTCTACCAGACCTGTGAAAGAACTCAAAGGCTTCCAAAAAATTTCTTTGAAAGGCGGCGAATCTAAAAAAGTAAGCTTTACCATTACGCCCAACGATTTGAAGTTTTATAATTACGATCTTAAATATGATTGGGAGCCAGGTGAATTTCAAATTATGATCGGAGGAAATTCCCGTGATGTAAAAATGGCCAGCGTAAACTGGAATAGATAGATTGCCTGGCTTCCAACATTAACATCGGCACAAAATTTTAAGCAGGTAATTATAGACACTGATGATACGGTGAGCATAATATAAATGTTCTAAGTGTGAATGGGGATGACCATTCACACTTTTCTTAAAACTACTTTACTTAGTAAATGCTTTGTATGAAAAGAAAAATATTTTTCGCTGGTGCGTGCCTGTTGTTGAGCCTTTCAGTATTTGCGCAAACCAACAGCGCCTATGAAAAACATTTGCTGGTGCATGGCAATGATACGCTACCATACCGGCTGCTGCTACCGGAAAATTATGATGCCTCTAAAAAATACCCACTCATTTTTTTTATGCATGGCTCCGGAGAAAGAGGAAATGACAACGAGGCCCAGCTCATTCATGGATCAAAACTATTTTTGACAGAAACGGTACGGAAAAACTTTCCTGCCATCATCGTGTTTCCGCAGTGCCCGCAAACCAGCTTTTGGAGCAATGTGACTTTCAAAATGGATAGCCTTGGCAAAAGACAATTTGTTTTTAGTGCCGATACAGAACCCAGCATTGCTATGAAAATGGCCAATGACCTGGTGCACATGATTATGAAGCAATACCCCGTGCAAAAAAAGCAAGTGTACATCGGCGGTTTATCTATGGGTGGCATGGGTACTTTCGAACTTGTAGCCCGCAATCCCAAATTGTTTGCAGCAGCCTTTCCCATTTGTGGTGGCGGAGATCCATCCTCAGCAAAAAAACTACAAAAAACAAAGTGGTGGGTTTTTCATGGTGCCAAAGATGATGTGGTGCCACCGGCTTATTCCTAGGAAATGGTAACGGCGCTGGAGGCAGCCAACGCAAAAGTGAAATTCACCCTGTATCCCGATGCCAATCACAATAGCTGGGATAATGCTTTTGCAGAACCCACTTTGCTGAGTTGGTTGTTTGCACAAAAGAAATAAGAACATCTGTTGCCTTGCGGCTGTCTTCCCGAGTGGCAACCGATCTCATGAATCAATCCCTACAAGGCTTGATACGCTCCGGCCCATAACAACTGCACCCCATCTTCTACCAATTTTTTTCTACCAGGGTTATGCGCTACATAGTTTTCTAAATAACTTTTGATATCATCCGCTAATGGCGCCTGCGCTGTAATTTCCAACATCTCTAAAGCCAATAACCAATCGCTGGAATAGGACGTTTTTATTTTTTCGAATATAGAAGCGAGCAATGCCTCATCAATTGTTTTGTTCACCCGCATTTGTCGTACGGATCCATAGATATCTTGCAGCGCTTTGCGTTCTTCCGTAAGGGTGTGTTGCGTCGTTTTGGTATCAGATTCGTGGTAAAGATTGGGGAATGCATACACATCTGCAGCGCCTGCAAATACAGAAATAATTTCTTTGCCCAAAGCCAAATGAAATACGCCATCACCCGGTGAGAACAATAATTCATTGCCAAGCGTGACGGTACAATCGCTCAACTGAATTAAAATGAGTTTGCCCTGCACATTTCTAATACCCGTAATGTTCAACCCCTTCACATGAATGCCGCTCTCAAAGTCGAAAGAAAGATATTTACCATCATAGAAATCGTAGGCTTTTAAATCAACAGGCCCCATATCTTCAATAGCCAGATTGATTCCTTTTAATTTTCCTAAGGGAGAACAAAATCCATTGGGATGCTGATGAATGCCATTGCCAATTAATTCCTTTTCCCGGTAAGCCAATGAAGTTGGCCCGGTAGTTCTAAAAAATATTACCTGGTTGTCTTCATTCGTTTTCATCTCTGTGAATGCCCCAGAAATTTGTAGCCCGGTACTCAGTTCTATCGTGCCGACTTGCCCAGAATTGATTAGTTTTTGCAAACCCTTATAGCCGCCCTTGCGTATGGCCATGGTATTGGCAACTTCTTCCAGCACTTGCATTAAGTACGAAAAATCTGGGGTTACAAAAAGTTGCGGTTGCGGCTTTGTAATATCAAAACCCATCAAGGCAGCATCTGCAGAATAGGGAAGTTTTTTTACATCATCTCTTAAACACCATTCGCTTTCACCGATAGATGATAACAATCCTGCACCATAAATTTTAGGATTCTCTAATTCGCCAATGAGACCATACTCCACACTCCACCATTGTAAGTTTCTGATGATGGCCATTTCTGAAAAACTGGTTTCACTTTCCTGTAAGCGTAAAACAGCTTCCCTCGCCTCTGCAATTTCACTATCTGCAGTGCCTTCCGCTTCTTCTAAGATGGAAAGCTTTCTCACGGCTTCGTACACATCCATATCATGTTTGGATAGAATGGCCTTAGCACCTATTTCTCCCAATCTTCTAAGGTATTCCGCATAATCAGGGTTTGCAATAATGGGTGCGTGCCCGGCCGCTTCGTGTATAATATCTGGCGCCGGTGTGTATTGTATATTTTCCAGCTGACGTATGTCTGAAGCAATCACCAATACTTTGTACGCCTGAAACTCCATAAATGCATTGGGTGGGATAAAACCATCTACAGCTACCGCTGCCCAACCTATTTCTTTTAAAATGCGATTCATCCCATACATACTCGGAATTTGCTCCTCGTCTATCCCCGTTAGCTTTAGCCCATTGAGGTAGGAGTGATGCGCCACATCTTTTAAATAAGAAATATTCTTGCGCATTACATACCGCCATACCGCCTGGTTGATGGGAGTGTACTGATCGTATGCTTGTGGTTTTATAAACTGTTTTAAATGCGGTGGGAGCCGTTGTATAATCTCGTTTTCCTCAAATGCTGGTATGTGGTCTGTTCTCATAAAAATGGGCATTATGCTCTAGCTGGCAAGTTATTAAATAATAAATGAGTGGTGGTTGTTTGACTAAATACACCTGTGGGGGTGGTAAGGTTTAAATTGTTTCTCTCCCACACATTTTTTGTATCTAACTGCTGTGCTACACGATTAAAACTACCTATCAAAAATTGCTTAGGTTGACGCATGAGGTGTGCCCGCCGGCAGGCAGGATTTTTGCAGAAAGGTTCTAATGGCTGTAGTGCCAGCCTTGCGAAATACTTGTTGGCACACAGCATGGCCAATACCCCGATAAGATTTAAAAGAGGTTAAAGCCCAAGCCTCATTTTTTCTTTTGTCGATAAATTCATCCGGCGTTCTGTTGGTATTCTATCTCTTCTTTTTACGCCTCCAGCTGTTGAAACTTCTCCAACGGGCATTTTTAGTGCTTCTTTGCTGGAAGTATTCATCTGGCGTGTACCTTTTGTGTACGGCAAAACGATTGTGGGGCTTGTGGGGTCAGTCTTCAAAATGGCAATTGCACGTTCCTCCTTGGGTGTTTGGTTCACCAATGGAATGTTTCCAGGTGAGGATTCCTGTGCTACCATTGCAAGCGGCAGCACACTGCACAAAAAGGCGGCAAGCATCATCGATTTTTTCATAAACGGAATTTTTAAATTGATGTTGCAAAATTAGGCAATGGAGGGTTTTCTAACAGGCATCGACAAGTCTTCCTACCGATTTTAGCAAATACTTGGCATGTTTTCCATCAACGTTTTGAGCTACCTTCTGGAGCAGGTATGCAGCGTTGGCAAACGGCCTTGGCGTATCTGTGCCAATGGAGTGCGGGGTGGCCATGGCACCGCTAATATTGGAACAACTATTTCGGTGGAATTATTTATGTAAAATCATTTCAGCAACTTCCCGCCCTGTCTTCATTGCAGCATTCAAAGATGGATAGGCTGTATGATCGCCGCACTGGTACATGTAATCGTTTATTTTTAAAGAAGTGTTTGAAGAAGGTGCTTCAAAATATTGTGGCAATGCCTCTGGTATGCGATAAGTGCGAAGGTGCTGCCAGGCATATTTTTTGCCAAACCATTGCTGTAGTTCTTGCTGTATTTTTTCAGTCAATTCAATTTCTGAAAATGAATTCTTGCCCACAAGGCTTACTGAAATCAGGACTTTTCCTGCAGGGGCATAAGTAGGCGCAAACGCCGATAAAATAACAATATGGTGAATCAACTCTGCTTCATTGGCATTAATGATTAAGTACGGTATTTCAAAAAGTTCGAAAGGCGTATCGCAGGAGAAATAAAGGCAATCTGTACTGTTATAGGTTGTGCGCTGAGTTCTTCCCAACAAACGGTCTGCTGCAAAGGCGTCTGTAGCTACCACGATTGTGTCAGCAGTTATGGTTTCTCCGTTTTTAAGATATACTATTTTTCCTTCTATTTTTTCGACTGCTGTTTGCAGCCTTATTTGATTGGCTGAAAGTTGGGATGCAATTTGTTCGGGAATGGCCTGCATGCCATTTTCTGGTACCACCACGTTGCCCTTGGCAAATTGACTAAACAAGAATTTGAAAAATTGCGCATCTGTCTTCAAATCCTTCTCCAAAAAAACACCACGAAAAAACGGTTTAAAAAAACGATTGATGATGGTATCTGAATAACCAAATTCTTTTAAAAATGCTAATGTGGTTTGTTTTTTTGTAGTCTGAGCAACGGTAGGATCAACGGCGTTTCTAAGATTTACATTGAGTTGTAGCACTTTTAGTTTATCCCATAAGTTTCCCACCGGTGCCATCAATGCTTGTGGAGCCGTTGCAACATTTTTTAATGGGTTGGGCATCACGTGGTATTGGTCGCCCATTCTAATGCGAGCTCCGCTCGGAAGTATTTTTAATTGTAAAGCATCGTAGTCCAAAATTTTAACAGCTTCCGGATATGATGTCAATAAAACTTGAAAGCCCCGGTCTAGTGTAAAACCATTGATCTTATCTGTGCGTACCCGCCCGCCTACTGCATCGGAAGCTTCGAGCACGAGCGCTTCAATACCGTTGTCTTTTAAATATTTGGCACAGGTTAAACCCGCTATGCCTGCACCAATTATGATTATCATACGATTGCTTGTATTATTAATATAAATCCGGGTTCAACCACAGGGCTTGATAGGTACCCTTCGCATCGTACATATCGGCCTGGCGTTTTATATTGAAGATACGATCTCTCGGGTCGTTACCAACGCCAGCATTGTACATCCAATTACCATAATTGGAATGTACGTCGTAATCAATCAGCATACTTTCAAAATATTTGGCAGCTATGCGCCAATCTTGTTTCCATTCTTTTGCCCAATAACTAGCCACATTTTGCCTGCCCCTGTTACTCATAAAACCTGTACGTTGAAGTTCCAGCATATTGGCATTAATAAAGGGTTCGTTGGTGTTGCCGTTTGTCCATTCCCGAAATGCTTTATCATTCACCTTCCATTCGTATTGATGGCCTAAAATACCATCTAACTTAAAAATTTTATCCCCGTGTTTTAATGAAATATATTTAAAGTAGTCACGCCAAATCAATTCGAAAATCAGCCAATAAGTATCTTCGTTTTTACATACTTCACGCTCATACTTTTTCACTTCCCAATAAATGGTTCGGGCCGATACACTTCCGTTGGCAAGCCAGGCCGATAGTTTTGAACTATAACTTTCACCAATTAATCCATTGCGTGTTTTTTTATAAGAAGATAAGTTTTCAGTTTCAAAAAAATAGGCTTCTATTCTTTCCATCGCTGCTGTTTCACCACCTCTGAATGGAAAAGCAGAATTTTTATTTAGTTGGAAAGATGCTAACCCCAAATCTTCGAGCGTAGGCAACACGTTGGATGTATTAACCATATTAACTTCGGGTTGTACTTCTATTGTCACCGAAGCACGCACTTTGCAAGCTTGCTCGCAACTCTTCCTAAACACCGTAAAAACTTCGGGAATCTCCCCAAAATTTCTATAAGGAATATCGTCCGGATGAAATAAGAATTGGTCATATGTTTCAACCCATTTCAAGTCACGAATAATTTCCATGTTTTGGAGCGTTTGGTTTACAGCAGTCTCGTCGGGCGTCCATTCTTTTTGAAGAAACACAGCGCTGATTTGATGCTCTTGAACCAATGTTGGTATCACATTCTCTGGCATGTCGTGAAAAACGTACAAGGGGATATTCAACAAGGCGAGATTATTCTTAAGATCTCTTATGGTTTCCAACAGAAATTTTGCCCTGAACTTTTCGGTTTTTTTAAACCCATGTTTATTTGTTTCAAATTGCCTTGGATCGAGGCAATACAGCCCAATTGTCTTGCCAGCATTTTTTATTGCTTTTGACAACGACTGATTGTCTTGCACTCTTAAATCGTTGCGAAACCAAACTAAATTATTCATATTGCTTTTGTGTTGTGTTATGATCTGACCGCTACCAACGCCTGATAACTTAAAACAAACATGGATGAATTAAGTTGTCATGTAAGATAAAAATACAAGCGGCACAAATTTCGGCTCAACATGGAGCAAATTCAGGAGTCCAAAGTGAACAAAATAAAGACGAAAGAGCATTTCAAACAATACAAAGCATCGCCTGAAAAAGTTGAAAATCCTGATAACGAAATAGATTACAAGATCCGCTGCAATAACAGAGTTTGATGTGAGTCAACTTCTGCCTGATCGTTAAAAATCTGGTATTCGTAATTTGGTTTTTGGAAAAAAAAGATACTCTTTAAAACTCCTTTGATCAGTTTATTACTCACATGAAATGTTACACCTTTCAAATGTTTTTCAAAAACAGGTTCCATGCTTTTTGACCAACGAGCAAACTTTAGTTGCAAGGAAAGCGGCACATTGCGTGCATTTACTAAGTCGAAGAGAACAATTCTATCTTCCTCATTAGCATACGAATGTTTCATAGCAGCAAGAAAGGCTTCGAATTCAACCTTTGCTGGGGTATGATTTTTAATAGCAATCACTACCGTGGGGAATCCATTTGCATCAATACTGGCGTAGTTGTTTTCGAAATTCATTTCTTTTTTTGAAAAATTATTTTTGTTTCATTTTAATTGGATCTCAGTGTTGGCTGCTGTTTTCATCAAGCTTTCGTTCATATCGTACTTTTTCTAGTATTGAATTCCCAAAAATGCATAAGCCAGCATTAAAGACAGACAAGGATACAGTGCCCGCTATTACCCATTTCCAGGTTTCAGCACCTGATACTTTTAGCATGGCAGACTCCGCAATTAAACAAACTCCAAACCCAATCAACGCCAAACCGGATGGAGCTTGTATTAACCAATTTTTGTAATGTTTATCCATCGTTGATATCATTTCATATAACAAACAACGTTGTTGCGCTTTGGTTTAGAAGATTGTCTCTTAAGTGTTGATGATGCAAACCCCAACTCCCAACAGATCCCTCGCTTCGCTTCGGGAAGACAACATTCATTCAGCATTGGTTGAATAATGATCTTCTGTTGCTATGCGGCTGCCTTCCCGAGTGCTAACGAGGGATCTGCCGGAAAATACTACAAGAATCAGGTCTTAATCGACACATAAATACTTAGGCACTTGTTATGACAAGCTAAAAAATATGTCAGGGAAAAGCGTCTTTAGCTATGATTTCGGTAGCCACACTTGCTATTCCAAAAAAAGCCTCGAAGGATGGGCCTAAGAAAAAAATGCGTGAAAATAATTAAGAGGCGG
>JBKJKD010000096.1:0-8770 GCA_046597635.1 Ferruginibacter sp.
GCAAGCAGGGCGGGACGTTGTTATCTTCGGCTGTGGTATCGCTAAGGGGCATCGGTTCGGGCTTGACGTTATCTATTTGGCTTTTATCTATCATTTCAACTTTGGTTTTTTAATCATCATTTGTTCCGAGCAGTAGTTTTTCAATCAGCATTTGTTCCGGGCTTGACAAGCTACTATTCCCGTACTTCGCCAAGCCTCGAACGTTGGGCGTCACCTTTTTGCATGACTACTTTAGTGGAGGAAATTTCTTACATTTGAACTATGCAAGTACAAGTAGATATAGAGTTTGACCAATTGGTAAAAATCGTGAAGACATTACCAACAGGAAAACTTCGGCAACTCAAAGCCGAAATTGAAAAGGAAACCAATAATGAAAAAGGTAAGAGCGATTTAAAATCACTCCTTTTAAATGGGCCAGTAGCAACGAAAAGACAATTAGAAACCATTGAAAATAATAGAAAATCTATCAATCAATGGCGAACAAAATAATTTTGGTTGATACATCCATCTTCATTGACTATTATCGCAAGACAAACAAAGCTAATTCTACTTGGATAGAGCTTATTGACAAAGATTATGAATTTGTTATTTCTGCTATCACGAAATACGAATTATATTCAGGAGCAACAAAAAGCCAAATTGAATTTTGGAACAGCATACTAGCGACAATTCCCGTAATTCCATTTGATGAAAGTTGTGTTGATACAGCTGTAGAGATAAATTCTATCCTCAAGCGAAAAAGAAAACAAATCGATCTTGCTGACCTTTTTATAGCAGCAACAGCAATGAAGAAAAATTTGCCTATTGCAACTTTAAATAAAAAGCATTTTGATCGCATTGAAGGATTAACCATTGTAGAATAAGGCGAACGCCCAACAAAAGCTTTCAGCCATTGGGGGTTGATGTAATAGCCATTGGGCTGCAATGCAAATCCCAGCTTCTGTCTTTTGTTGAAGGAATTCTTTCAGCTTTAGTTTTCATTTTAAAATTTGTATTTTTATTCAGCAATAGTTCCGGGCTGAGGGATGGGCTTACCCCAACCTTCGCAAAGCCCCGGACGTTATGCACAAGGCTATAAGAATCCAACTTAACTTCCTATAGTGACAACAATCAAAATTTGTAATACCTTTAACTTACAATGAAACAACGAATTTATATTGATACTTCTGTTTTCGGAGGACACTTTGATGAAGAGTTCGCTGAACACACAATTCCGTTGTTTGAAAGGCTTAGGAAAAATGATTTTATTTTACTTTTTTCAACAGTTACGCAAGTTGAATTAACGAATGCACCTGAGAACGTTAGAGTTCTTGTGAAAAGTATAAAGGTAGAATCTACTGAATTTATTGAGACTACAGCAGAAGCTATCGACCTAGCATCAGAATATATTTCTGAAAAGGTAGTTGGACAAACAAGTTTTGCTGACTGTTTGCATATTGCATTAGCTACAATAAACCGAGCCGATTTTTTAATTAGTTGGAATTTTAAACATATTGTAAATGTTCAAAGAATTCGTGGTTACAATTCAATCAATATCAAGAACGGCTACAAACAATTAGAAATTCGATCACCAAGAGAATTTGAAACATATGAAGACGATTGAAAAACAATTTGATGCAGTAAATTTTATGCGCCAGCAAAGAGACAAATTGAGCGAGAAGTTATCTAAGATGACTAAGGCTGAAATCTTGGAGTACTTCAAAAATCTAAAAAAGGAAACTTCAATAAAGCCCTGTGCATAACAATAGGCTTTGCAAAAGTTAGGCTTAAGAATATCGCCCATCAGCTGTTGTATTTCAAATTAACTTCAGTAATTTAGGCTTTAACTAATTGAGTCTTTAGTGGCCTAAGCGAGCAGTAGGAATGCTATTTCCCAACCTTTGCAAAGCCCCGAACGTCGTTGGCAGAAAGCGTAGGGCGACATTCAACAAAAGGTATATTTCCTCAATTTAGCGACAACATCAAAAGCAGAATGACAAGTAGTAAAACCAACAACAGGATAAAACTAATAAGTTGGCTACCTGTCATTGCATTTATTATTATTGCAATTGCAATCAGACTTTACAGGACTTCAACTGCAAATCATTATTTATTAGCAGGTAGTGACGGACCTTATTTTCCACTGCAAGTAAAATATTTGGTTGACCATTATCGTTTGGCGTTTTCAGATATGCCTTTACTTTTTACAGTAGGTGCATTATTTACGAAGGTTTTATATTTTTTGCATATTGGAACTGAAAACGAATGCATTTTACTTTCAATCAGATTTATCGACGCTTTTTTACCTCCGCTATCAGCAATTCCTGTTTTCTTGATTGCGAAAGAGCTAACTTCTAAGAATATAAAATCCACTTTTGCGAGCTACTTAATGGTTGCATTTGCAATTTTAAACTACACCCCTCTTTTTATTTTTTCGTTTCAATTGCAAAAAAATGGATTAGCCGTTTTTTTGGTGTTCCTCTATATCTACTACATAATAAAAATATTTAAGTACGAAAACAGAAGTGATTTCATTAAAGCCATCATTGTACTTATTCTTTGTACATTAACGCACTTTGGAAGTTTTGGGTTATTAGTATTCGCATCGATTTTAGTTTTTATATTTTGGGTATTTCATTGTAACAATAATCGAAGTTTTGTAGCTGCGAAAAAATTATTACCTATTGCTGCAACATTGACTTTAATTTTTTCATTAGTTGCAGTTTTTGACTTTACTCGCTTTTTAAGAATTATACAAGTGCCACTTAAAATATTTGAAGCTCCCGTAATTCTATTTGCATTAAACGGACAAAATTTTTTATTACACGGGCAAACTTTAATAATCCTCGTCTTAACAAACTTACTTGCCATTCAAGCCATTATTGTAATAGTTCGCCATCGCTCTGTTATGGACAAATACAAAGTAATTATTGGTTTGTCTTTGGCAACTTGCTCAATTCTGTTATCGAACCCTTTTTTAGGGTTAGAATGGGCGAACCGTTTATTCATAATGGCATACATTCCGTTAACGGTTTTATATTTAATCATCTTTAGTACTATATCATCCCGATGGTTGAAAATACCAACTATTTCTATTTTCATTTTACTATTGTCTGTTTCATTTGCAAGAGCATTATTGGATAAATCAGTAATCAGCATCAGCCCAGAAGCATTTACAGAGTTTCAACAACTCAATAATAGGATTGCTTTTAAAGGGACAGATGCGATTGTGAGCAGACAAGATTTAAGATTACTTGCAAATTGGACATTTCAGATTAAAGGAGTTTCAGACTACCTATTGACAAAAAGTGAGTTTGACAAATACAGCTCGGTATATTTTATCAAACAAGTAAAAGGATTTGCACCTTTTATCCGTGAAGCTAAGAATCAAATTCCACACAACTATTCTACTGTATTTCAAGGAGACTATTTTGAGGTTTATAAAATAATGGATAATAATAATTTGCCAACTGAAACTAAAAAAATATTCAAAGGAATGAAAGGAACAATTGTTGAATGTTCAGAAAACAAGTTGATAGTTAAGGATTACAAAACAGGAAACATTAGAACAGTTTTTATTAAAGACATCAAACAAAAACTGTTAAACATACACAACGGGATGAAAGTAGAAGTCAATGGAGAATGGACACCATTTAGTTTGGCAATTGAAGCAGAGACAATAAAAGAAATAGAGTCTTTTGACTAAAACGCCATCTGCCAACAAAAGGTTTTGTGCAATTGGGGCATGACGTTGCAGCAATCATCAGCAGTGCATATCCAAGCTTTGGTTTCGGCGGACGTAATTCTGTTGGGCGTTAGTTCTAAACTTCAACATTTGTTTATTAATTTAGCTTCAGTTCCGGGGCTTGACCAGCAATGAATTCCCTGCCCGAAGCAATACCCTATTCGTTGTAGGCAATGCTAACGAAGAAGATTTAAAACAATTCTATATTAAACTAAAATGAACATTGCCATTTTTTCTAAATTATTTCTTTGGTTGCTATTAATAGCTTTACCAGAAATAATGTTTTCTCAATCAATCGACTTTGCCATTCAAGATGTAAAGTTTGAAAGTGAGGGTGTCACGCTTGCAGGCTCAATTTTAACGCCTAAAAAAACAATTGCAGCAGTTGTAATTGTTCACGGGTCTGACCCTGTAAAAAGAGAGTTAGAGTTCGCTAAACGTCTTGCCAGAGAAGGCATTGCTGTATTGACATACGATAAACGAGGAGTTGGTGAATCAGGTGGTGTTTATGTAGGACCATCCGTTGGTACAAATAATATTGACAGCACTAACCTTACATTATTATCTCAAGATGCAAGTGCCGCGGTAAATACATTTCGAAATTTTTTAAAAGATAAAAAAACTCTGATTGGATTGGTTGGCTTCAGTCAGGCAGGATGGATAATGCCCATGGCGGCAAGCAAAAATCCACTGGTAGAATTTATGGTTTTATTTAGTTGCCCTACCATTACCACATTGGAACAACTCAGGTTTCAATTTTTTACCAATGGAGATATTAACTTCTGGGAAAATCATACCGAAGCAGATGCTCTTGAACATACTACAAATGACCCAGACAGGTATCAGTTCGTGGCTACTGATCCAAAAGTTTCTCTGAATACGCTCTCCATTCCAGGACTTTGGCTTTTTGGTGAGAAAGACATACAAATTCCAGTAAAGCTTTGTATAGCGCAATTAAATACATTGAAAGTTCAAGGCAAGCCTTTTGAATATACCTTGTTTTCTGCATTAGGGCACAATACTTCTTCTGATAATGACAAAGTACCTGTTGATATTGCCATCCAATGGATAAAGCAGAAAACTTTGAATATTAAAAAGCCTAAGCTTTAAAAATAAAGGACTGCCTGTTACACGAACTGTACAAATAGCCAATTAAACTAGTCTAAACTTTCATCATAATTTCTTTTAAACAAAACGCCGTTCTTACAATCCCAAATACCTGTTTTAGTAAATTTTCTGCGACGGTAATTATCGCCTCCGCTGCATGGGATTGTTCTTTCTCCTTGCTGCCAACCGGATAAATATTTCCAGCCCTTTGATAGCGGGAGACAGTTTATGTAAATCATAAACAACGATGTGCAGTGGTTTACGCTATTCACATAGAGTGTATATTTGGTGATCGGAGGCTTTTTCACAAACTCTCCTTGCCTTTTGTTGTAAACAGCCATTCCGTTTAAATTAATAAAAAAATTATGGGACTATTTGACAAGCTTTTTGGTGGGGCAAAAAAGGACTTAAATGTTGACCCGCCTAAAACCAAAAACTTTACTTCGTCAGCCAATTTAATGGAAGAAGAACAGTTCTGGAAAATTATCCAAACAACCAAACACAATTCAAATGGCGACTTTGAAGAACAACAAGAAGAGTTAGCAAATGAACTTCGTAAATTGACACCTGATGACATTATTTTATTTGGCAACAGATTTAGATATTTTAGAGGTCAAGCAAATACCTGGGAACTTTGGGGAGCAATTTACATTATTCACGGTGGTTGTGGTGACGACAGTTTTAATGATTTCAGAGAATGGGTAATTGGACAAGGCAAAGACTTTTACTACAAGACAACAAAAGACCCCGAAAGCCTTGTTGAGTTTGATACAGATACGATGGACCAGATTGAATGGGAAGGATTAGGCTATGTTCCTTCAACTGTTTTTGAAGAAATAGCAGGAGAAAAAATGCCCTATCCATTTCAAGAACAAACAGACACAACAGGTAACGAATGGGCAGAAGAAAGTGACGATTTGAAAATTATGTTTCCGAAACTTGCTGCAAAATTCCCTGACCACATTTGACGAGAAGTACAACGAACAGCCAACAAAGGTATTTACAAAAGGAGGTTTGAAGAATGAAAGGTAAGCTGTCTGCTAACATCAGCCGTGGTTGGAGCAGACATTGACAAATTTGGATTTAGTTGTTTACTTAACTTCAATTGTCCTTCATTATAGGTATTCCGTCAAACAGTAATAAATTTACTGAGTTCGCACAATTTTATGTCTTGTCCAATACAATTACCAAAACATCCTTAACATGAAAAAAATAAAAACGATCACTTTTGCATTGGTTGTACTGTTCTCAATCCTGCAATCGTCTTGTAAACAGAAAATCAAAGACGAAGGTTACGTTGCAGTGGAGGGCGGTAATATTTGGTATAAGATTGTAGGCAAAGAGAAAAAAGGCATTCCCCTGCTGATACTGCATGGTGGACCCGGAGGCAGAAGTTGCGGAATGATTCCTGGATTTTCGCTTTTAGCTACGGACAGGCCTGTCGTTTTTTATGACCAGTTAGGGTCAGGTAATTCCGACAGACCAACTGATACCACTTTATGGAAAACTGAACGCTTTGTAAATGAAATTGACCTGGTGAGACGTGCATTGAATTTAAATGAATTGCACATATTGGGACATTCTTGTGGCAGCACTTTCTTAATTGAATATTTGGTTACTAAAAAGCCCAGGGGAATTAAATCTGTCATTTTTTCCAGCCCCATGATTAGCACTCCAGACTGGATTGCTGATGCTAAGTTGTTGCTTTCGCAATTGCCGGCAAGTGTTAGAGACAGCATCAATAAGTATGAAGCACTGAAGGATTATTCAGCGCCTGCATATTTAGCCGCAACAGATTCTTTTTATGCACGCCATTTGATTCGAAAACAATGGCCTTACACATCACCGGCCTGCGAGAATGTTGGTAGTTTCAATGATGCTGTATACAATTACATGTGGGGGCCTACCGAGTTTAATGCAACGGGCACCCTTTTGAATTTCGACAGAACAGCCGATCTGGATGAAATTAACGAGCCTATTCTTTTTGTAACGGGCGAATATGATGAGGCAAGACCTGAAACTATGTTTAGATATCAAAAACTATCTAAGAATGCAGTTGTTGAAATTATTGATGATGCCGCTCATAGCACCATGATTGACCAGCCAGAGAAAATAGCACAAGTGATTAAGAAATTCCTTAGAGGAGTTGAAAAGTAAGTGAGCATAACTGCAACCCATATTTGGTGTGGCAATATGTTGGATATTCCTGGTGAACCTGTGGGTTTCGCTAACCAGATTCTGTTCCAGGTGAGAAAGGACACCGAGCAACAGACCACACAATGAACTTTTATATAAAGTTAGCTGCCTTGGTGCTGGTACAGCTCTCTGCCACTTATAGCGGCGTTATTGCGTCCACATACCGACCTTTACCCCGATTGAATCAAATCCTAAATAGCACAATCAATTTTTATGGATAGCAACCCCATACTTACGGTAACCCTCAACCCGGCCATAGACAAAAGCACCAGCACGGCGAGCATCAAACCAGAATCGAAGCAACGCTGCGCCGAATTGGTTAATGAACCGGGGGGCGGTGGCATCAATGTGAGTAAAGCGCTTCAAAGATTAAAGGTTCCGTCAGTAGCCATGTTTCCTGCAGGTGGCTATAATGGGGAGATGCTTAAAAGCTTATTGGCTGAGGAAGGAATTAAATTTCATTCTATCAATTCTGTTGCTGAAACGAGAGAGAACTGGGTAGTGCTGGAAGCGGATACCAACAACCAATACCGGTTCACTTTTCCGGGGCGTGCCATAGAAGAAGAAGTGGTAAGGTTACTTATCAATGATATTCGTTCCTTTAGTCCGCAATACGTAGTAGCGAGCGGAAGTTTGCCGCCGGGCTTGCCTGATTATTTTTATGGGTTGATTGTAAAAACGGCCAGGGCTGCAGGTGCACGCTGCATCATTGATACTTCCGGGCCGGCGTTGCAGGCGTTAAAAGGCAAGGGAGCTTACCTCATCAAACCCAATATTGGAGAACTGTGTAGAATGCTCTCCATTGAAAGATTGGCGCACGCCGAAGTGGCCGATGCAGCGCAGCAGGCCATACAAGATGGCTTTGCCGAGATCATTGTGGTATCTATGGGGCCCGACGGCGCATGGTTGGTAAGCGAAGGAAAAAAATATTTTGCTGCCGCACCTAAGGTAGAAAAAAGGAGCACCGTGGGGGCAGGGGATAGCATGGTTGCAGGCATTACGTTTATGCTACAACAGCAAAAACATTTGCAGCAGGTCCTCAATTTTGGAGTGGCCTGTGGTTCTGCCGCCACCATGAACCATGGAACCAAATTGTTTAAAGAAGCTGATGCGTGGCGACTTTACGAAGAGATCAATCAACAACTGTGAGCCCACAGTTTATTTAGTGTGTAATGGCAGAACGCCAAGATGCATTCCCTTAGAACTCGGTACCCTGTACCTGAATTAAAATACCACTGGTTTTTACATAATTGCAAATAAAAAAAAGGAGCCACACCTAAGGTACGACTCCTACACACCAGACCGAGGCAGCTAGTTTTTAATTACTTTTTGTGATTCCACGACACTACCGCCAATAACCAATTGGGCTACGTAAGCGCCGGGCCTTAATTGCTGCAACCCTCCCACTTTTACCTGAACCAACCCCCTTTCTACTTTCGTTCTGTTTATCAGAATAATTTTGCCAGAGTAGTCTATTATCCGAATCTCTACTGTGGCATCTATTGCCACACTAAATCTTAATTCTAGTTTGTCTGCAAATGGATTGGGAAATACCTGCAGGCTACCCTCATTGCTGCTTCGCAACATCACAGCCAATACTTCACTGTAGTTGATTTTGCCGTCCATATCTACTTGCTTCAACCTGTAAAATGCTATTTTTTGACCCCTTAACTGGTCTCTGTTATCCTGATACTGGTAGGTACGTTTGCCGGCTGATGCAAGTGCCGTTTCATCTACCCTTGC
>JBKJKD010000104.1:0-3042 GCA_046597635.1 Ferruginibacter sp.
GAAAAGAGTTAAGGGGCTATTTCTCATAAAAAATCAAAGAAGGGCCGGACTTATCGTCCGGCTTTTTCATAGCTTATTTTTTCTATGGCGAGAATTCCCTGTCTGATTCCCTCAAAATAATTTGCCTGTTTAAAATAGGGGATGATTGTAGTGTCGATGATATTTTGTGTTTTGGAATTAGAAAACCAAGCCTCTACACCAAGACCATTTTCAATTCTTATCAGCCGTAAACCCGGCACAATAACAATAAGAATTCCATTGTTTTTTTTTTCATCGCCTATGCCCCAATGATTAGCAAGTTCCAAGCTAAACTGTTCCAGTGCGCAGGTGCCAAGTTGAATACTGTCTATAGCAGCCACCGCTATTGCAACACTTTCTTCGGAATTGATATTGAGCAGGAGGGAGTCTAGAGATTTTACTTCAGCAGTTGAAAACAATTGGACATAATCGCTAACCAGTCCGTTGGGTGGAGGTAGCCGTACATTACATTGTCTGCTTTGAATGGAGGTTACTAAAGTTTTGGTAGGGCCACTATTGCAAGCAACTGTAAATAATATTATTAAAAGAAATGCCCGTACTGCGCCAATTAAATAAGCTCGACTCATTTTGCCATCATTTTTACTTACATGAAAATACAGCTGTTTAGTCGAATCAGGCATTACAGCCTTCAACAGGCAATCTCCAAGATAACAGCTTATGCTTTTTAATGAATTGAAATATGGTACCTAAAATGCTCTACCTTCATAAAAAATAAACTGCTATGGATTTTTTAATTAATTATTGGTGGCTCGTTATACTCGTCTTAGGGGTATTGAGCAGCTTTGTCACTGTCAACCAGGGTTTCATAGGCGTAGTAACCATGTTTGGTAAGTATCGCCGTATCCTTCGGCCGGGTTTAAATATGAAGATCCCGTTTTTAGAACAGATTTTCAAAAAGGTAAGTATTCAGAATCGTTCTGTGGAATTGGAGTTTCAGGCGGTAACGATAGATCAGGCGAATGTCTATTTTAAATCAATGCTTTTGTATTCTGTTCAAAATGAGCAGGAAGATACTATTCAAAAAGTAGCGTTTAAATTTATTAGTGATAAAGACCTGATGCAAGCGTTGATTCGCACGGTAGAAGGTAGTATTCGTGCTTTTGTATCTACCAAAAAGCAAGCGGAAGTATTGAATGTGCGCCGGGATATTGTAGAGAATGTAAAAGAGCAAGTGGATGTAGCCTTGGAAGGATGGGGTTATCATTTGCAGGATCTGCAGATAAACGACATCACTTTTGATGAAGCCATTATTACGAGTATGAGCAAAGTGGTTGCATCCAATAACTTGAAAGCAGCCGCCGAAAATGAAGGCCAGGCTTTATTGATTACAAAAACCAAAGCGGCCGAAGCAGAAGGAAACGCCATAAAGATTGCAGCCGAAGCAGAAAGACAAGCTGCACAATTGCGTGGTCAGGGTGTAGCACTGTTCCGGGAAGAAGTAGCCCGTGGTATGAGTTCTGCTGCCACAGAAATGAAACAGGCCAACCTGGATACCAACGTTATTTTGTTTAGCATGTGGGTAGAAGCCATTAAAAATTTTGCAGAGTACGGCAAGGGCAACGTCATATTTTTAGATGGTAGCAGCGAAGGGATGGAAAAAACCATGCGCCAGGTAATGGCCATGACACAACTGGAAGCGCAGAAAAAATAATTTATTGTAGCTGATATTTTGAATGTGCTGTATTTTTACAGCACATTTTTTATTTTAATTAATACCATGCCATTTATAAAACAAGATCAACCATTTATTGTACCTACAACCGATGGTAAACTTATTGAAGAACATGTTGGCCTCACCAGTACCGGCGAAACCAAGCACAGCATTGCACATATGATTGCACCAGCAGGCTGGAGCGAGCCTTTTCAAAATCCTGCATTTGACGAATACACTTTGGTAAGCAGGGGTAAAAAGCAGTTTGAGGTAGATGGGGAAACAGTGATAGTTGCTGCCGGCCAAAGCATTCTTATCAAAGCGTCAAGCCGGGTGCGGTACAGCAATCCTTTTGAAGAAGAGTGTGAATATTGGAGTATTTGCATTCCCGCATTTTCAATGGATACGGTAAACCGGGAGTAACTTCTGTTTATTAACATTTCGTTGTGCAGTGTTTAGTTCATAGTTTCGTTTACTTGCAGCATTAATTTCTCTGGCATCAAATTAGCCAAATAGAGTTTAATTTTTAAACCAGGCAATCTCATACACATATGTTTGATATTTTATTACAGGCAGACAGCACAGCCGCAGCGAATGCGGCTGCAAAAACAGAATCGGTGTGGACGCTACTCTCCAAAGGCGGGCCGCTGATGATACCCCTCGGAATTCTATTTGCCCTTGCCGTTTACTTTTTTATTGAGCGTTACCTCGTAATTAAAAAAGCCAGCCAGGTAGATGAGAATTTCATGAACATCATCAAAGACCATGTGGTAAATGGTAATATTTCTGCGGCCCGTAGTCTTGCAAAAAATACAGCAAATCCTGTGGCACGCATGATAGACAAAGGTTTGCAAAGAGTAGGTAAGCCCATTGATGCTATTGAAAACAGCATGAGCAACGTGGGCAAATTGGAAATGTATAAACTGGAAAAAAATCTTACGATACTTTCTGTGATTGCCCGTATTGCGCCGCTTTTTGGTTTCGTGGGTACCATTGTGGGTCTGGTGTTATTGTTGAAGGAATTTGCTACCATCGGCAATCCATCTATCAGCCAGATTGCAGATGCGATGTACATCAAATTAATTACCTCTGCTACTGGTCTTATCATTGGTATGTTGGCTTACCTGGGTTATAGTTTCCTGGATACGCAAATAAACAGAAATGCAAACAGGATGGAAGCAGCAAGCAGTGAGTTTATAGATATTTTGCAGGAACCGACGAGGTGATTAGAGGTTTCAAAGGTTTAAGAGGTTCAATGTTCAAGAGGTTCAACGTTTAAGGGTTCAAGGTTTAAAGTTTTTTGAACTTGTTATTTTGTATAGGTTTTGAAGATTTCACCTTTCACCTTTCAC
>JBKJKD010000139.1:0-2765 GCA_046597635.1 Ferruginibacter sp.
TTCCCTTGCGGATGATGCGGGCAGTAATAAAATCCATTAATAATGATTTGGTTCGGATGTAGCAACTGTAAAATTTTTTTTTGAACATTTATCATGGCGGCTTCTTTAAAATAACCATGAGCAATACCGGCCTGGTTAGAAACTATAATGAACAAGTAATGTTCTTTTTTAAGTTTTGCTAATCCTTCTGCTACGCCGGTTTCAAGTGTTATCAAATCTGGATCAACATTGTTTGGTATACCTGGTATTAATGTTCCATCTTTCTCTATAAAAATTGCTTTATTCATACAAAATGGATTTAAGGTTAAATATGTAGTGTGATTAATAGCTGTGTGTAGGTGACGTAATATTATAAAAACGGTTGTAAATAAATCCAATTTATTTACTAAACAATATTGTACCATTATGCGAAAACATTGGTTACTAGTTGTATGCTTAAATTGCAATAGATTCCGTTTTGTGTAAAGTGAGAAAAAACATCCCCATTATTTTTATGACATTATAATATGTTCCACTAAAAATTGAATCCTAAAGCTAAGACTACTTCATATTTAACAAGCGACCGGGCAGTTTTACATGATGCTGGATATTGAAATGAAACGAGCTTTTCAAATACTTAGATTTATATGATTTTTAGATGACTTACTCTGCATTTTAAGTCGAATTTTTTGTGTGCTAAATGATTGTGATCTATACGGTACATAGCCTCACTTATCTAAGTTTAGAAAACATTAATAGCGTATTAGATGGCGCTATGTGGTATAATGGATGAAATAAGATTGGCTGGTGATTTGTATGAAGCAAAGGGCTGACCGTTGGCATACATTTTGTGCCTTTCTATTGCTTTTCTAAAAGTTGTTAGGTTTTAGTCAGCCCTGGTTTCTACCAGGGCTTCTTTCCTGACTTCGCCACTGGGACACCCAAAATCAGAGGTTAAAAAGGGTCATTAAATTTTTCTGCTCATCGTTCAGTATTAAGGTTTTTGTTACTTCTTGTTTTGTTGTGGGAGTAGTAAGAGTTATGGTGTAAATAGTTTTGGCAATATCTATAGCTTTTTCGGGACTAAGTTGTGATTGCTTTTTCTTTAGTTGTCGTTCAAGTTCTTTATATATTTTATAGGCAGCAAAGGAGATACAAATATGTGCTTCGATTCTTCTGGATTTAAAATGATAGATGGGTCTTATTTTTAAATCAGTCTTTGTTATTCTGAAAGCTTTTTCAATTTTCCATAGTTGGCTGTAGTTCTCTATTATTAATTTTTGGGTAAGGGTGGTATTAGTTAGGTATCCTTTTAGCCCATCCCATTTACCGGCTGCTTCCACTTTCTCTTCATCGATGGAAACGTTTATTGAGCCTTCTAGCTTCAGATACTTATTATAGCCTTTGTTGCTGATGTTTGCCTTGGTAAGTTTACCGTTGTTAACCTGCTTCTGCAGCTTCTTTAATCCCTTCTTTCGGTTTGCTTCATCCTTTCTTGCCCTTGCTTCAGAAAAGCTTATTATGAGCCTTGTTGCGTTATCTTTTTGTATTATTTCACTCTCGCCATTACTTAGCTTAAGGGCTAATATCTTGCTTTTGATATCTTGTTTTTCATTCTTTATTCTTGCACCTAAAATGTACTCGTAGCCTTTAGCCTGGAGTTCAATAATATTATCGTTTGATAACAAGCCGCTGTCGGCTATAATAACCAGTTTGTCGAGTTTGTACTTCTTTTTAAAAGTGTCTATTACCGGTAACATTGTATAGCCTTCAAACTTATTGCCTTCAAAAATTTCATAAGCTAAAGGATAACCGTCAACACTAACCAGCAAGCCTAAAATAATTTGTGGATGCTGATGTTTTCCTTCTTTTGAAAAACCTGTTTTGCGAAGTTCATCTTCCTTATCTACTTCAAAATATAGCGTAGTGACATCATAAAAAACAATGCTGATATTATTGTTGAGTATAGAAAGGGTATGCTGATAGCTTATGCTTTGTACCAGGTCTTTCTGTTTATTATAAAGTTTATCCAGGTATCTATAAACGGTCTGTACATCTACCGGTATATTTTGATACTTATATAAATAATCGGTGGTGCCTAATTTGCTTGTAGGATAACAGAGCCTTGCAATAACCAGGTGTCGAAACAATTCATCCCCGATGGTATCAAAACCAATTTCAGAAAATAATTTACCTAATAAAAGCTCCGTACCCTTGACGGTAAGTTTCTCTATGCCATCAAGAATTTGATGCGTAGTTTTCAATTCGTCAGAAAAGTCTAATTCTAAAGCGCCGGTGTGATCCTTTATCCATTGATGGCCCTGTTTAATTAATTTTTGTATTTCTGATGGAACGGAACTACTGCCAATTGTTTTAAACAATTTATACTTTCCAGTACTTTTATCGATCACCTGTACACTGATAACGCCACTCTTGTTTTTCTTGCTTCTAACAAACATCCTTAAAGCTACAAAAGCAGTACCGGGACACCCAAAATAGCAGAATTTTTGAAGATAAAATACTGATTAATAAACAGTTAGTTTTTGGACGGAGGAAAAGTGTCGAAGTCAGGAAGCCTGCAGGTTTTTTTTATTAAGAATATTGTTAGGCTTATTCTATTTTAAAAAAATAAGGTTGAACCTGTCACAAATGCTGATACCTGGTGAGTGAAATACTTTCCTTTGCTGAGCATGTTATCATTTCCTGATTGCGGTATTAGGATTGCGCTGAGAACTGTGAATAAATTGCCGGTGATAACATTGAATATTACTGTAGTGCTTGCAGCC